>JBLHKE010000122.1:0-13684 GCA_047619485.1 Verrucomicrobiales bacterium
AATAGTCCCATCTTTCAGCGATGAGACGCCTGTGCCAGCGCAGGATGGTGTCGACCGTGACGATGGTAATCAGCCCCTATCAGGAAGAGATCATTAGGATCAGGCCGTCCCCCCTCACTCACTAATATTAGTAAAAAGCAGCGGCTGAAAATCCCGGGAGCGTGGTGGAAGAACGCGACCGACGCAGACATGGCTCAGCTCCGGGTGATGAGCGCGAACAAACAGTGGAGAACCTTCTGGCAGGAGAAAGCCGCCTGACCACCGCGTTCATTCACACCGATCGCATTGCAATTTTTAGGTTTTTCAACGAAGCTAAATCCATGAAGCTACTAGGGCATGCCCAGGCAATCGTATTCTGTTCATTGGCACCGCTGCTCGGCGCAAACGCGGATGGAGAAGCTGACTCGATCGAGACCTTGAGCGATATCTTGGAGGAGATCGACGCCATGGTCAACGACCTGCCACCCGAGCGGGCGAACAAGGGTCGCCTTTCGAATTACCAGTTCCTCAACACCGCCGACTGCCCCGAGGGCGAGCGGGTGTTGGAGCGCAGCCTCAAGGCCGAGCCATCACTCCTCGCAGGGACGAAGCAGGTGGACTTGATCAACGTCTTCGACGCAGACACCGCACCGATGAACCACCGCGATTCCAAATCTCAGGCCACCGATGGTGCCTACGCGGATCAAGCGCTCGTCGGCAACTCCCGCAGCATCATGATGTGGGGTCCCTACACCCAGCTGGAACCCGGTCGCCACCTGGTGGTCTACCGCTTCAAGTTTCTCGACAAGCCCAAGGGCGAGAGCGCCTGTTTTGTCGATGTCTGTCACAATGCGTTCACCTTCAGCGGACGCCGCCCGGCCGCAAAAAATATCCGCCCGTTAGTGTGGAACGAGGTAGCCATCCCGGTAGACGCACCCGAGAGAATGAAATTTGAGTTCCGCTTCTGGCCGAACGGTCACGAGGTCGCCATCGACCGGATCTACGTCTACAAGCTAGGTTCCGAACCCGGGCATAGCGTCTCGGTGATGGGCGCCGTCAAGCAGACCGGCACCTACCGGAAACAGCATCGCGATCAGACGGTCGACCGCCTCGTCGACGCCGCCCGTGGCAACAACGGGCTCGCCGATCCTGAGGTCTTCAAACTCTACCGGCGCAACGGTGGAAAAATCGAGCGGGTGAAACTCGATCGCAACGCCACGCGTGCGAAGACGGAGGTGAGAGCTGGCGACATCATCTGGATACCGGAGAAGCGCTGATCCGTGAGTTACTTTCTCATCTACTGCCTGGCCGGGGTGCTGGTGATCCTATTCTACGCGCTGCTGCTAGGGGATCGCGGTGGGGAGAACGCACTTCTCCTGTTCCTAGCCGGCGTCGATTTTTTCCATTTCCCGCTTGCCCTCATCATGTTGACGTTCTGGCCAATCACACTCGTCTTCGTCGAACTCGAGCGCCGCACCGAGCAGGAGAAATTACACATCGAACAGGAGCGGCTCGCCCGACTTCCACCACCGCCACCCGACGAGATGATCGGCCAGCAAGGTAAAACGATCACCACGCTCGCACTGGGCGGCCGCGTAAGGATCGTAGGAAAAGATTACGACGCCATGGCGGATGGCCTGCCAATCGAAAAAGGGGAAGCCATCGAAGTCATCGGTAAAGAGTTGGGAGAGCTGCTCGTAAGCAAGAACGCCTAAATGAGGAAACCGTTCACTGGTGGAACAAAAACGGGCTCCCCCATCCGCGCTCATCTGTGTTAGAAGAACCCATCATGAAATCTACCCTTTTGATTCTTCTACTCAGCCTCGCCACTTCGCAGGCCCAGATCGCCGACAAGTATGAAGCGACCGCAAACAAGAAATGGGAGAAGACGATTCAGAAATTCGAGGTGCTCGACCGGACCACTGATTACCCGCCGGACTCGGTTCTATTCGTCGGTAGTTCGAGCATCCGCCTGTGGGAAACGCTCGCCCGCGACATGAAACCCTACCCGGTGATCCAGCGCGGTTATGGCGGTGCCAAATTTCAAGATCTCGCGGTGTTCGCGAAACGTCTCATCCACCCGCACGAGTTCCGCGCCGTCGTCATCTTCGTGGCCAATGACATCGTCGGTAAGAAGGACACAGATCTCACCCCGGAAGAAGTGGCAGAGCTCTACCGGGACGTGGTGAAAACCGTGCGAGCAAGAAACGCCAAGGCACCCGTGTTTCTCATCGCCATCACGCCGAGCAAAAGTAGATGGGGAGCCTGGCCGCAGATTGCCAAATCGAATGCTGCGATGAAAGCTGTGTGCGAGGCGCAGGAGAACGTCCACTTCATCGCCACCGAGAAGGAATTTCTCAAGGCCGATGGCACACCGAGAACCGAGTTGTTCCGCGGCGACCAACTGCACCTCAACGCTGACGGCTACAAACTCTGGACCAAGATCGTGCGCAAGACGCTAGATCGGGAGCTCAAGGAACAGGCGAAGCCGTAACTTCGATTTCAAAATCGAAGCTCATCGTGCTCGGACTTCGTGCTTAGGGGGAAAGGAGAAATAACTGCTCAGAGATGCGCCGAATTTTCGCCCAGCAGCAAGGCGGAATTTGCACTATAGCTGGCTATTGGAGCCAATTCTAACACAGCCGATGGGCGAAAAGACAAGCAGATCGAGCAGCTATTTTTCCTTTTTCCTTTTTTCCTTAGGCACTGCTCTTCGATTTTGAAATCGAAGTTACGCTATCGCCTGCTGCGAGCGTCTCGCTCTCCCAGTCACTTCCCACGAGCTACCCAGTTACCGCGCCGGGGCGAGCGCGTGGATCGTGTTGTAGACGTCGCCGATGAGTTCTTCTCCGCCTATCGATTCGAGGTCGAAGTGCACCTCCATCTGCATGACGGCGACAAGCGGTTCCTTGGTCTTCAGGAAAACAGATCGACCGTCATCACTCAATTTGGCCGAGACGATTTCGACTTTGTCATGGCCGATCTTGTCCGGGTCTTTGACGGTGAATTCTTTCGAACCGTAGGCCTTAGTCCACTTGTAGTTCCACTGCTCGATGCCCCAGCTGCCTAAGTCCTCGGCGAGTTCCTTGTCGAGCTTCTGGGTAAATCCGACGTGGATCCCATTCTCGTGAACGTTCACTGACTTGGGCATGAAGACCGCTTTGCCAGTGTAGCGCACGCGTTGCAGGCAACCATCTTTGGCCGCGCTGCTCTGCCAACCTTTGAGTCCGCTTACATAGAGCTGACCGTCGACCGGATTGAATCGCGCACGCATCGCCCCCGACTGGAAACGCAGCGGAAATTTGTAGACGCCAGCCTGGTCGACCCCACCGATATTCTCCTGCATCACTAGAAATAGCTCACACTTTCCATAGGAGGTGTGCAGCATGTGCCCCTCGAACGGGCCCCACTTGTCACCCGCCACCCAGGTCTGGCCGCCGCAGGAGTTGTCGACGCTGTGCGGGATCCAACACAACGGGCCGTCGTAGCCAGTCGGTGGTGTCTCGCGATGATGCGCGTTCATGAACCCGTAGAAACCGCCTGGCTTGACGAGGTCGAGGCGCGAAGACGGCACCCAGGTTCCTTGCTGGTCCGCCACGGTCATCTCGCCATTTGGGCCAACACCCGACCCGTTTGGCCAGCGAAAACCGGTGGCCACCACACCCAGCTCAGAGCCGTCTTTGGAAATCTTCAACAGCGTGCCGGCGTGGTCGTTGTTGGCGCCGTGGCCTTTGACGAAATAGAAGTTGCCGTCTGGGTCGGTCTCGAGGCCGGTAGCGAATTCGTGCACGTGCTTGCCAATCTTGCAGCCGTTGTTGAAACACTCGTAGAAGTCGGCCTCACCGTCGTCGTTGAAATCGTGTAGTCGGGTGATCTGATCGCGCCCTAACACATACACCTTATCGTCGACCACCCTGAGGCCGAGCGGCTGGAACAAGCCGCTGGCGAGACGTTGCCAGGTGATGTTCTCGAGCTTGTCATCGATGCCCGAGACGCGCCAGACATCACCGTCGATCGTGCACGCTGCGATGTCGCCGTTGGAGAAGAAGTCGTGCCCGCCGAAACGGAACAAGATCTTCTGCGGATTGTCGAATGGTGGGGTGATGGTGTCGACAACGTAGGCGCCCTTTTCTTTGCCGAGGCTCCCTTGGGTCACGATTTTCACGCCGGATTGGGATGACCCACCTCTGGTGAGAGCTGAGAGATCCTCGGGTGCCGATGCTTTCGAAGCGTCCGACCCGTTCCCGATCACCAACTTGATCCGCACCGTCGCCGTGTGCGCTGGCACCTCGAGGAACCAGTGACCATCCTTCTTTTCGACAGCTGCCTGCGCGGATCCCTTCGCGATCACGACCTCGGTCGTCGCAGCGGCTTGGCAGACGCGCAATTTCATCGACGACTCCGCCGCTGCGATCTCGAGGCTGCGCGTGAAGTTTTTCCCTGCGACCCACGGGTGATCGAGCACCGCCACGCCACCGACCGTGTAGGAGAATATCGTGCGTGCACCGTTCCGGTAGAGCCCGCGGTACTGCGCCCACGCGGTCGGCAGCGGCCCGGCTTTCGCCTTGCCTCCCGCCCGCGGATCCTTGAACGAACCATTCGCATCCGCCCAACCAGGACCGACTTCGGCGGTGAACAAGTAGGGCGATCCCACCCAGTGCCCAGCGCCGCCGAGGCCATCGCGGTAGGTGTTGAACATCACGGGGCGGTCCGGCACGGCGCAGGCCATTCGCATCATTTCTGTATCGAACAACGCAGTAGCGGCAGCACCATCCTCGCCCAACCTCACGGCGATCGCCTTGTAGGTGTTGCGATCCTTAATCTGGACGTCACCGCGCATCTCGATCGTCCCGGAAAATGTGCGTCCGAGTTCGGAGGTCGAGAAACGCGGCTGCGGCGCATCCCACCATGGCTTGTTCTCTTCCTGAACCTGCGACTTCGCTTTCTTGCCCTTCTTCTTTTTCTGAGCGTCGCTATTAGGGGTCGATACAACCAGGGCTGCGAGAATTAGAATAGCTGAAGCAAAAGTACGATTGGACATAGTTTGGAAAGCTAGGATTCACGTCGTGGATAGCAAGATCTATCTCCGCGGCAGAACGCCCTGCCGGGTAGTGACACGCACGCGCACGAACTGCGGAGGATCTCAACCTCCTGCCATCAACATTCAAATCAGGCCAGCATCAACCACTCACGCCTCGTTCGTCGGCAGCAACTTCAAGGAATAGGCACTGCCGGCGAGACATAGGAGCGAGAACCCGGCGAGGGCTGCGTGCACACTAAGAAGTTGCAAGGCCGAACCGGCTGCCCCAAGCACTAGGATCATGATCGCGATCAAGGTGTTACTGGACGACACGCAGTCGGTGCGCCGGTCGCCCTCGCAGGCATCGACGATGTAGGTTTTGCGCCCGATCAGCACCCCTGAGTAACCGACATTCAGCAAGAAGAACAGCGCTGGCCAGGTCCACACATTGCCAGCGACCCCCGGCATCCAGATGCCGACGGCGGCACCAAGCAAACCCACCAATCCCGCGATCGTACCACCGATCGCCATCGCACGAGGGCTCGACCAGTCGCTCAATCTTCCCCATAGGAGAGAACTGAGCGCCGCAGCGAGCCCGCCAGCTAACACGAAAGCAGCACCCAGCCCGAGGAAACCAGAGATCCCTAAGGGGTTGTCAGGAAATAAGTCATACAAAGATGCGCAGGAATTTTAGCCAGCACCAAGGCAGATTTCAGCGATTATAGCGGGCTATTTGAGTTGGAAGCTAACGTGGGTGATGGCCAAAATAACCAGCAGATTGTAGGAGTTAATTACTGACAAACCCTAAGTTTAAATCTTCGTGTTTTTGTGCCTTCGTGAGAGCGCTTTTTCCAAAGTCAGCACGATTCCGATCTCACTCCTTGAAGAACTCATTCGCGAAGGCACTCGCCTTGGCCTCAGCTGGCGTACCGAGCGCCTGGAAGACACGCCACGACTGCTTCTTGCGCTCCGGCCAGGTCTCGGTGCCTTTCCTCACCGTCCACAGCCCGAGATTCAAACCGCCCTCGCGCTCGTGATCGATCCAGCGGTGGTAGTGGAAGGCCTCGATGCTCTCGAGCGGCTTCATGTTTCGCCACGCGTAGACGATGGCGGCTGCCTGGAGTTTCTCCGCGTCGGGTTTGCGATTCGCGGTGTGGTAACCCTGCTCGGATAGGAGCACGCTGCGTACGGTTTTCCCCCGGTAGAGAAATGGCGGCTGCCGCAGGAAGAGATCGAGCTGCTCGATGTTCTTCATGGTGATCAGCGGGGTGTCGAAGTTAGCATGCGCCTTCTTGTCCTCCCAGGTCCTCGGGTTGAACAGATCATCGGGATACGGGTGGAAGGCGACGCCCCACTCGAAATCGCCGCACTGCCCGCTATGCTCATTGAGCAAATTGAGTAGGTGGCGCGGTTTATAGAAGCGCTTCGGGTCTGGCTGGTGCGAACTGTTCCAGTGGTGCGTCAGCGAGATGAATACCCTGCCGTGCGGGTCGAAACTGCGCACCGAGTAGTAGGCGACGCGCAGCGCACGCTGGTACTCGTCCATGTAATCGCTCGCAGTTTTTTCCCCGGCGTTGGTCCAGACCCAGCCAGCGTCGACCTCGTTGCCGACGATCCAGTGGCTGATGCGCCCGTGCGGGAAACCCGGCTTGCAGTAGCGCTCTGCCAGGTAGCGCACGCAGCCCGCGAAGGCTTCGGCACCGGCGGCACTGGTCATGTCCGGCAGGGCATACTGCGCCGCGGGGTCGCAGTCGGGGTGGGCTAGCACCGGCGTCCGCGGTGGCACCAGCAGGATCGCCGAGACGACGATACCGTTTTCATGTGCGAATGTTAGTAACCGGTCGAGCGATTGTACCTGGCCCTGAGAAAATTTCTGCCGCAGGAGGATGTTGACGGTGATGTGGCCCACCCCGAGTTCGACGAGATCCGGGAACAGCTCCGGTGCGGGATGGATTCCGCCGACCCCTTTGCGATTCTTGGCGACCATCGGTTTCAGGCCCGGGTGGGCGGCCGCCTCGCTTACATCAGTGGCGTAGACTGGTAGCGCGCCGCCGAGCGCCCAGCTCGAGTAGATGCGGTCATAGCCGGAAGCGGTGCGGCGCGGGATGACGGCCTCGAAAGTGCCGCGCTGATTCTGGTAGGGAATGCTCTCGGAGAGTTCACCGTGGGGCAACACTTCACGCAGCAGCGGTGGCGCCGGCACCTGGATCTGCGCCGCGTTGCCAGTGATCGTCACCTTGTCTACACCGACCACGACAGAGGTGATCGCGGCAGTGGAGAACGACGAGAAAGTGAAGACAATGAGTGCTGGAAGAAGAATTCGGTTCATCGTGATCGGATACCGATGACCACGAATCGCACCGATCGCCACGGATTTTCTTCTGAGTCGATTGAATCATCCCGGTGGGTGATTTGCTCAAGGGATCAAGCACCACATGTTTCACCTTACGGTGTGAGGTGTTGACTCAATCTTAAGGGCACCTCCGAAAACCTCATGCGGGCTGGAGCTTGATAAAATCCCCGCTGTCTTCGTTGCTAAAGCGCCCACTATCACCAGATAGCTTAGCGTTTATCGCCTCGCCAGCGGGAATCTTCTCTGCGCCCCATTTCCACAGCAGGTTTCCGGAGCTGCCCTTAAAAGCCTGTCGGGCTTAGAGGATTCGAGCAAAACGTTTTAGAATTCCGATCCAGTTACGCATGCTGGAGAGAATTTAAATGGATTTAATGACGATCCAGCAGGCGTATCTGGGCGAATTCTAAAATGATTCTTGCCGGATCGGGTAAGTCCGACAGGTTCTTGAGGCATCCGGGTGCCGCTTACGCCAATCGGTGACATCAAAGCTGCGCTCGCAAGTAGATCCGGGGGACAGCCCGCTCATCTGCGACACCCGCGAGGCGCTACTCGCGGCCTGGTTGCAGTAAGCGCGCGAATTTTAGCCCGCTAGCAGCGAATGCGTCGATGTTCGGAATGATGGCGCACGGGCTTCCGCGCTTGACATGGCAATCGCAAATATCTAGAAGCGTTATTTACGAGCCCCTCCCTCCCTCACCTCACCTCGTAACCCAAATTCCTCATGTCCTCCCTCCTCACTCACGATTTACTGTATTACTGCACTGCGGTAGCGGCCATCATAGCGACTGCCCAACCCGGAGCCGATGCGTCCGTGATTCCGATCACCGCGATCGAGGCATTCCAGCAAGGCGACAGCGCCGTCGGTGGGGACGGTGCCTACGACCGCGTGACTGACGGATCGGGAATGACCATGGCTGAGCCGGACGATCCTTCGACCTGGTTGGCCGACAACGCCTGGGAAGCTGATTGGCAGGGGCAAAACACCAACTTCGAAGACCAGACTGCCAACTGGGTCGTGCTTGATCTCGGATCCGCACAGGCAACCTTGGATACCATGTATCTGTGGAATGTGAATGAGGGCAACCATGCCGCTCGTGGGGTGATGAACTTCGAGGTGTTCAGCGCCACCGCCCCGACAGTAACCCCACCCGTGACCGGGGAGATCAACCAGAACTACGACTTCACATCCGGCCAATGGACTGCGCTCGGGTCGGGCTTTCTAACACAGGGAACTGGAAATATTGGTCTCACGCCCGACGCGTTCGACATCAGTGAGGGCGCTGGCGCACGCTACATCGGGATCCGTTTCGATAGTGCTCACGCCAACGACCTCGACCGAGTTGGTCTTTCGGAGGTGGCCTTCAGTGACGTCGCCGATGCCAACGCCGCCACGCTCGGAGAACCCGGCACGCCGGTCGACCCACCGGAGCCACCCGATCCGCCAGCTGTGTTTATCCCGATCACCAACGTGTTTGCATTCCACCAAGGCGACAGCTTGGACGCTGACGGATCCACCCTGCGGGTCTTCGATGCATCGATCAATACGACCCCCGATCCTGACGACCCGGAGACGTGGACACATTCCAATGCTTGGCAAGACGACTGGCAAGGCTTCGAAGCGCCTGGGGTGACTCCCAATGGCACCTGGGCGGTGCTCGATCTGGGCGAAGCAGTGAACAATATCCAAACACTCCTGCTGTGGAACGTCAACGAGGGTAGCCACAGCGCCCGTGGCATGAACGAGTTTAAGTTGCACACCGCGACCGCGCCGACGTTACCGCCCCCGGCTGCTAGCGGAAATCGGACGCCTTATGATTTCGCCAGTGGCGGCTGGACGGTGTTCGGTGACACTCGAACCCTCGGTGAGGCGAGCGAACTAACGGCTGAGCCTCTGACGGCGAGCTATGACCTGACTGGGATCGCCCCGACGCGCTACCTCGGGATCGAAATTTTGAGCAACCACGGGGCGTCCGATCGGGTTGGGTTCGCCCACGCGGTCGTCCTCAAAGGAACTGGGCCGGGTCAGCGATTCGAAATCATCGACATCGACATCTCTGAGGTAGAATCAGATCGGATTACGATCACCTGGCGCTCCAGACCTGGGCAGCTCTACGGGCTGGCCTATTCCCACGATCTGGGGAGCTGGATCGAGCTGAGCGACGGTGAACTCGGGCAGGCGGACGCCGCGACCACCAGCTATACAGAAATCCAGCCCGGAGATGGAGACACACCCGCGATCTCATCGCGACCTCGGCGCTACTATCAAGTTTTCGAGATACCACCCGATTAATACGATAGATTTCAAAAAAGATGCAAATAGCTTAGAAATTAGAGTATTTTAAAGTGGACTACCTTTGTCCGATTGTATAAAAAAATCCCCTTCCTCCACTTCTAGAAAAAATCATGATTAAAAAATTACTCCTCACACTCCTCACACCAGCACTCGCACTCGTCGCTATTGACACCGCCTCCGCCGCAGTGGTTCTGCCAGTGGGCATCGAAGGCTTTCACCAAGGCGACGGCGCTCCTGGCGGCGACGGCTCGATCACACGTGCCATCGACGGCTCAGGAATGACGAAACCGGACGCCAACGCCCCTGCTACCTGGACCACCGCTGGAAGTGCTTGGCAGGACGACTGGCAAGGATTCGATACGCCGGGCACTTCAAACGAGACATGGGCGGTGGTCGATCTCGGTGGCCCAACGGCAAACCTCGACCAGATGTATCTCTGGAATGTTAATGAGGGAGCTCACAGCGACCGTGGTACCAACAGCTTCAATATTTGGTATGCAACCTCACCGACTCTTGCACCTCCAACCACTGGCGGAACTCCAACGGCCTATGGGTTTGGCAGCGGAGGCTGGACACAACTCGGCGGTTCGCTGACTCTAACGCAAGGATCAGAGGCCGCCGGCCTCAGTCCCGACGCGTTTAACATCGCGGGCGCTTCCGGAGCGCAGTACATCGGGATCGAGATGCTCACCAACCATGGCGCTGGAGACCGCACCGGGCTTGCTGAAATTGCATTCACGACAGTTGTTCCTGAGCCAGGCTCGATCGCACTCGTTTTCGTCGGGCTTGCCGGGCTGCTTCGCCGCCGCCGTTAAGATTTCGCCAACGCGGTGATCGGCCGCAGAACATCTTCAATTTTACCGAGAAAGCCCGCTTTATGCGGGCTTTCTTCGCTTATGAACTCACTGCGAATATCGTCGGCGTTTCTGGCACTGGTCGGTGTCGTCGCCTGCGGCCCGAAGCAAGGCGTTGAATCGACTAGCGATCACAGGCCGCCAGCACCCGCTGTGACTCCAGAACTGCGCTTCCCCGATCGGGAGGAACTTGTCGCCAGCAAGTTCTCGGCGAGGGCGCCTGCCAAACCTAAGGGCGAAACGCTTTTCGAAACCATCGATGCAGGGGAGAGCGGCATGGACTTTGTCCACCGCTGGGAGTTCAATGAAAAGACCAGTAAGCTATTCGACCGCGTCGAGGCTGGTGGTGGGGTGAGCGTTGGTGATATCGACGGCGATGGCTTACCGGATGTGTTTCTGACCCGCCCGATCGGTGGCGCCCGGCTGTATCGGAATCTTGGCGGGTTCCGCTTTGAGGACATCACCGTGGCCGCCGGACTTGCTGGGAATGGGTCAGAGTTCTCATCCGGAGCCTCCTTCGCCGATATCGACAACGATGGTGATCTCGATCTCGGCGTGTGCGGCTTCGACTGTCCCACGCGACTTTACATCAATGATGGCAAAGGCGTTTTTATCGATCGGGCAGCCGAACTCGGACTGGGGTTTACCGGTTCCGGTATCATGATGGCGTTCTCGGATTATGATCGGGATGGCGATCTCGACGCCTTCCTCGCTACCAATCGATACGCTGTCAACCTAGCCGATCCACGCTTCGACAAGGGCAAATTTGTATCAACTCTTCTGCAGCGAGGCGCAGACGGGAGCGCGACTTTCCCCTCGTATCTCGACGAGCTGTGGGGGACGGTTGAACGCCCCGGAGCGAACCCGTGGATCATCCGCACCGGCCAGCGAGGCCGCCTGTTCCGCAACGATGGGGGGAAATTCGCCGAGGTCGGAGAGAGCGCCGGTCTGCACGATCGCGGCATGACATTGTCGGCGACCTGGTGGGATCACAATGGCGACGGCTGGCCCGATCTGTATGTCGCCAACGACTTCATGGGACCCGATCGGCTGTATGAGAATCAGAGAGACGGCACTTTCCGGGACGTCGCCCCTGAGGTTTTACCGCAGGTCCCGTGGTACTCGATGGGCAGCGACGTCGGCGATATCAACAACGATGGCCGCGAGGATTTCATCGCCACAGACATGGCTGGTTCGACGCATTACAAATCGAAACTGGCGATGGGTGACATGGACAAGTTCGCCTGGTTTCTCGAGAGCGGGGCACCACGTCAGTACATGCGCAACGCGGTCTACCTGAACACCGGGTCGGGCCGCAAGATGGAGGTCGCGCAGCAGCTCGGGCTCAGCGCTTCCGACTGGACCTGGTCACCGAAGTTCGGCGACTTCGACTGCGACGGCTGGCTCGATATCTTCATCACCAACGGCATGACCGCCGACCTGTTCAATAGCGATTCGCGCCGCCAGAATCAGCTCGGAGCAAAGACTCCGCTAACCGATCAGGAGCCAAAACGCGACACCAACATGGCGCTCCGCAACCGCGGCGCTGGCGAGATGGCCTTCGAAGATGTCGGCAAAAAATGGGGGCTAGCTGAAGCGAACGCCAGTTTCGGCGCGGCGCTGGCCGACCTCGATCTAGATGGCGATCTCGACATCATCGTGAACCGGTTCAAGGAGCCGGTGGCACTCTACCGCAACGGCGCTGACGGCGAGCGGGTGCAGGTGAAATTGTTCGGCCGCCACAGCAATTCCCACGGACTCGGGGCAACCGTCGTGGTGAAGGCCGGTGACACGACGCAGACCCGAACGCTGACGCTTTCGCGAGGGGTGCTCTCGACCAACGAACCGGTCATCCAATTCGGTCTCGGCGAGGCGCGGCACATTGACAAACTCACCGTGCGTTGGCCGAGCGGGCACCAGCAGCAGTTCGACCAACTCGACGCTGATAAATTCTACGAGATCACCGAACCCGCGACCGCACCACCAGCGATCGATTCGATTGCGCCGCCGGAGCCCCCGGCGCTATATGTACGCGACGAGCAATTTCCTGATCAGCGGCATGCAGAATTGGAGTTCGATGATTTTTCCGATCAGCCTCTGTTGCCGAATCGCCTCTCCCGCCTCGGACCAGGAATTGCCATCGGCGATGTCGATGGCGATGGCGACGAGGACGCTTACATCGGCGGCGCCCTCGGATCGGCTGGAGCGATTTGGCTGCGCGAGAGTGAAGGGTGGGCACCCGATATTCGCAACCAGGTCATCTTCAAAAGTGGAGAATCGCATGAAGACATGGGAGCTCTGTTCTTCGATGCAGAGGGCGATGGCGATGCCGATCTCTATGTGGTGAGCGGTGGAGTTGAGTTGCCGAAGGGATCGGGCAACTACCGTGACCGGCTCTACCTCAACGATGGCAGCGGAGCTTTCCGAGTGGCACTGGACGGGGCTCTTCCAGCGGTCGCCGATAGCGGTTCCTGCGTAGTAGCAGCAGACTACGACCAAGATGGCGACCTCGATCTATTCGTCGGCGGGCGCGTGGTGCCACGCGAATATCCAACGTCCCCGCCCAGCCGCCTGTTGCGTAACGATTCGAGCAATGAAGGTGTCCAGTTCTCCGATGTGACAGCTGCAGTCGCTCCAGCATTACGGCAAGTTGGGATGGTCACCGCCGCGCTATGGTCGGACGCGGACAACGATGGCGATCAGGACCTTCTCATCACCTGCGAATGGGGGTCGGTGAAGCTGTTGCGCAACGTCGATGGAAAACTCGAAGATGCGACCGAGTCGAGCGGTGTAGCGAACCTACTGGGTTGGTGGAATGGGATCGCTGGCGGCGACATCGATGCGGACGGCGACATTGACTACGCGGTCGCGAATTTCGGCCTGAACACCAAGTATCACCCAACGCCAGATAGTCCTGCGGTGCTCTACTACGGAGATTTTTCTGGCGACGGTCGGATGCGTATCGTCGAAGCGAAACAGACTGCGGATGGCGTGTTGCCGGTGCGCGGTTTCAGCTGCTCGAGCGCGGCGATTCCGGGCGTTACCAACAAGATGGGCTACTCGACCCCGTTCCACAATTTCGCGACGAAGGTTCTCGACGAGATCTATACGGAAGAAAGCCTCACAGAGGCGCAACGCTTCGAGGTGAACGAATTGCGCAGCGGCGTGTTGATCAACGACGGATC
>JBLHKE010000123.1:0-13673 GCA_047619485.1 Verrucomicrobiales bacterium
CGCCCCCCGGTAGATTGCCACCGCGCGATTCGACTCATCCAGCAAGATCGCCAGCGGCACCGAAGCCGCCGGCGTGCGATCAAACAGGGCCGCCTGCAGGGCCTGCAACCGCGATGCGGACGCCGCATCGATCAATCCCCACGTGAATGGGAAGCGCGTCTCATCGACTAGATCATAGGCCGCCGAAGTGTCTGCCGCCGGCCCGTCCAGCCCTTCTACCGAAAGCGCCAACACATCCAATCCGGCCGCGCCTAGCGCAGCGGCCCCCTTCGCGATGGCACGCAGTTCGAGCTTGCATTGCCCGCAATCTGCCGACCACAGGAGCAGCATCCGCGCCCTCCCATCGGCGGTCATCCGCACCGGCCGCGCGACCTGATCCCGGTAGACGATCTCCGGCATCCGCACCCGCGATGGCAGGATAACACGAGCCGCGCCGTCGTCATTTTCCGTGACCATCGCTTGCCCCACAAGCACGACCGGACGATTTCTCGCCGCCACCTCGACCGCCTTTCCCGTTCCCTGTTTCAGCATAAATCGCCCAGTCCCACCAAGCCCATCAAAGCGCTCGGAATCTCCTCCCGGCCAGCGCACCAGAGCCTGATGGAAACCTTCCCCACCGAAATGCAGCCACTTGCTCGACTGCGAGAGGAACAGATCCCCTGCCCTCACCGACCTCACACTGCGCGCGCCCCCCTGCGCCGGCAAGAGTTCCACCACCGCACCGATGCCATCGCGATTCGAAGTCGTGCCCTCGAGCTTGATGGCAACCGATCCGCTGCCTTCGCGCCGATTCAACATCAGCCGCAAGCGCGGCGCACTACGATTGCGATACCACAGATCGAGCCGCCCATCACCATCCCAATCGACCACCGCTAGCCCGCGTCCGTCATCGGCCTGATCGAGCCCAGCAAGATGCGACATCTCGTGGAAGCGACCCGCCTTCCCGTTCACGAACATCCGGTGGCGCTCGCCCCCGCTCCATGAGTACCCCTGCCGCACCAGGCTCATCAGGTCGCCCCAGCCACGCGCGTATTCATCAGGCTCTATCGGCGTCACGACCTGACGCCAGAAGAAGCTTCACAAATCGTCATCGCGCGTGTTGGTGAGGTAACCGTTGGCGGCAACGATGTCCTGCCAGCCATCATTATCGAGGTCAGCCAGCGCAGAGCTCCACGCCCAACCGCCCACGGTGATCCCAGCATCCAGACTAACATCGTTAAAACGCGAACCATCTGCAGCGAACAAGCTGTTGCCACGCGCCATGCGCTGGAGGTCATCCGCATAATCTCGCTGGAAACCGACCCGGCGCCCTGCCGCCGAGAACATGTTCCCCACCTGCAAATCCGCCGCGCCGTCGCGGTTGAAATCACCCCACGCCACCGACATTCCAGCCCCGATGTCCTCAACTCCCGCCTGCGCGGCGATGTCGGTAAAGCGTCCACTATCGTTCCGATAAAGACAGTTCCGGCCAAAGTCATTGGCCACGTACAGATCCGGGTCGCCATCGCGATCCATGTCTTCCCACGCAGCCGCAAAACTCCAGCGCGTGTTGTTCTGCTCCAGCCCGACCTGCGCCGTCACATCACCGAACTGAAAATCCCCGAGGTTCGCCAGCAACACATTGCGCCCACCGTTGTTCGCGTCGTTGAACGGGATCGGTGAGGCTGCTTCGAAGCCGCGCTTGCCAGAGACCGACTCGTCACCCGCACTGTAAACGCAGGCATACAGGTCGAGATCACCATCGCTATCCACATCCGCTGCGCTCAGCGAAAACGGGTACGGCGCTCCGGGGAAACCTCCGCGCAGCTCGAACTTTCCCGCCCCGTCGTTCTCTGCGAACACGATCATCGCGATCGTTGCCACCACCAGGTCTTGGTCGCCATCGTTGTCCAGATCGACCAGCAGGGCGCTGCGCGAATCTTCCAACCAGGCAACGCCCGCCTCCGCCGCGACCTCCTTGGCCGTCCCATCTGGCTGTTGCACGTAAAGCTGGTTCGGCAGGCTGCCCCCATCACAGGCGTACACATCCTCGAGCCCATCACCGTTCACATCTCCGACCGCGATGCCATGGTGGCCAGACATCGCTAGGTCGCCAATCCTCGTCACCCGCTGCGACCAATACTCGATGCTGCGCATCACCTGCGCATCGAAGCGACGGTTCGCGCCGATCGCCGCGCGCGTCACATCGATAAACCATTCCCCGGAAGAAGAAACCGTCTCGCAAGTCTCCAGCTGCAGACTCACTAGCGAGGGTGCGCCCTCGCCATTCGCCTGCCACCGGCATTCCCACACGGCGCTGTATTCCGCACCATCCCGATCCGCCTCGGCTCTGACCCGAGTGGTAAAATTCCTCCCAGTGGCTTCGAGCTGGACGACCTTCACCTTCAGTTTACCGAGTTCGCGCAGTCGCTTGAGCAGGTCATCACCAGAGCAATCTTGCAAATCTCCACCAAGCGCCGTCGCCATTTTCAAGCCCTTGCCCAGGTCAACCGATTCCCCCGGCGGGTTCAATTGCGAACACTGAAAACCATCTGCCAATGCTCCCGCCACCTTGCCCTCTGCCAGAGCTTGCAATTGCTCGAGCGCCGACTGCGCGAGCGCCTCCTCACTCCAATCGCTCCCCGCTTCGGCACTCGGCACACGGCTCTCAATCGGAAGCGCCGTGAGTGCGCGGAGCTTCCCTGCACCGACTGGCAGCCGGTCAGCCCGCTCGATCTCCTTCAAGCGCAGAGCGATCAACTCGTTGCGCGCCTCCAGTTTCATCGGCTCCTCGATCAGTGACGTCTGCTGCTGCTTCTCGCCACCACAAGAAACCAGTACCACGCAGGCAAGCGTGGCCAGCTTCAGAGGTTTGGAGAACAGTTCGGGCACCCATCCAGCAGACAGATCCCAGCGCCCTCGCGCAAGGAGAAATACCATCGAGCCCTAAGCGCGCGGGTGCGACTCGTCGTAGGCACGCTTCAACCTCTCAGTGCTGACGTGCGTGTAAATCTGCGTCGTCGACAGGCTCGAGTGCCCCAACAGAGCCTGCACACTGCGCAGATCCGCGCCATTGTCGAGCAGATGCGTGGCAAAGCTGTGGCGCAATTTGTGCGGGGTCGCGCGGATCGGGATGTCCGACGCCTCGAGGTATTTTTTAAGAATGTCCGAGACCGCGCGAGTCGAGATGCGGCGTTTCACCTTGCTCAGAAAGAGCGGTCCCTCGGTGACTTTTGCCACACCGCGGTAAGCCTGCACGGCCTCGATCGCGTGTGAACCGAGCGGACACATGCGCTCCTTCGAACCTTTGCCCATCACGCGGATCGACTCGGTGTAGAAATCGAAATCCTTCACGTCCAACGCGACCAATTCCTGCAATCGCAAGCCACAGCTATAAAAGACCTCCATCACCGCCTTATCACGATGCGGCACCCACGACGGCGTCTGCTTCGGGTGCACCATGTTCAGCGGTAGCTCCAGTAGCTCCTCGATCTGCTTCACGGTGAGCACCACTGGCAACTTTTTCTCCGGCTTCGGCAACTGCACATCCAAAAGCGGGCTCTTCACCAGGCCGCAGCGTTGCGTCAGGTATTTGTAAAAACTGCGCAGCGCAGCGAACTGCAAGCGGATGGTCGCACGCGCCAGTCCGCGTTTTGCCGTGTCGAAAAGATACCAGCGAAAATCATCCGCCGTCGCCTCCTCCCAGCTTTTGAAATTCCGCGACTTCGCCTTGTAGTCGTTCAAGGCACGCTCGTAATTGATCAGTGTGCGCGGCGAGACGTTCTTCTCCACCGAGAGAAACTCCATGAACCCCTCGATCGCAGGATCGGGTGGTTTCGGTGGGGGTTTCTCCTCTTCGGTATCAGCAGCAGCGGACATTGGCGGAGGGGAATATACCACAGTTGGCTATGTTTAACAAAAGTTAAGGATTGCGGGGTTGCGCTCGCAGCTTACTAGAAGCAGAATCAGCACAAGATGAAAACCCCCGTCGCACTTCTACTCGCCCTACTCCTCCCCACCCTAACATTCGCTAAAACCGAGAAGCTGACCTTCGAAGGCGCGACCGCTGAAATCTACAAAAAGGCGTCCGGCGATGACCTCTACATCTACATTTTCACGCCAGACGGTCACGACGCGGAGAAAGACAAGCGCCCGGCTGTGGTGTTCTTCTTCGGCGGTGGGTGGAGTAGCGGCACGCCGAAACAGTTCGAGCAGCACGCCCGCTACCTAGCCAGCCGAGGGATGGTCGCCGCCGTCGCTGACTACCGGGTCAAATCCCGCCAGAAGGCCACGCCGAAAGATTGCGTCGCCGACGGCAAATCCGCGGTGCGCTACCTGCGCCAGCATGCGGCACGGCTCGGCATCGATCCCGATATGATCGCCGCCGGTGGCGGATCTGCCGGCGGCCACGTCGCGACGGCGACCGCTACGCTGAAAAAACTCGACGACCCGTCAGACGACCAAACAATCTCTTCAAAACCCAACGCTCTCCTACTTTTCAACCCCGTCTACGACAACGGCCCAGATGGCGGTTGGGCGCACGACCGAGTCAAAGCCTACTGGAAAGACATCTCGCCAGCGCACAACATCGATGCGACCACGCCACCCGCCATCGTCTTCCTCGGAGAAAAAGATTCGCTCATCCCAGTCTCCACTGCCAAGCGGTTCCAGAAAACGATGCAGGACGCCGGCGTCAAATCCGATCTCCACACCTATCCAGGCCAGCCGCATGGCTTCTTCAATGAAGCTAAAGGCGGAAAAAAAATCTTCCTCGACACCTTACGCAAAACGGACGCCTTCCTCGTGTCGCTTGGTTTTCTCAAGGGCGAACCGAGTGAGGCTCAGTTAGAAGCGGCGCTCAAGAAGTAGGCACGTGGGATGGCCACTCCCTACCCGGGACGCCGCCAGCCCTTCAGCTTCTGGTAGCGCCCCCCACCCCTGCGAAGTGAGAAAGTCTATTTATCGGGCGCTGAGCCCTCCTCGATTTTCTTGAGCAATTTCTCGGCCTCCGCCCCCCGACTATCGCAGAGCAGCGAGGCGAAACGGTAACTCGACGGCGCACAGACTCTTTGCGTTACTGACTGAGGACTACCCGAGAAACATGGGGATACCTACCGGTATTGGTAACTTCGATTTGCAATCGAAGCCTAGTGCCAAGGCCGCTAACTCAATTCTCCGGACTTCGGTTGCAAATCGAAGTTCCCAGCACCTACGCCGCGTCCTTATCTTTGCTAGACGGCTTTTTCTTCAGGGTCGGAGCCTTCTTGCCCTCGACCACGGCGCGATTGATTGTCACCTTAGCGATGTCCTTGCGGCTCGGCAGATCATACATGATATCGAGCATCATCTTCTCGAACAGCGAGCGAAGAGCACGGGCACCGGTGCCGCGTTTGACGGCCTCCTCGGCGAGCGCCTGCAGGGCGTCCTTGGTGATGTTCAACTCGACGCCCTCGAGCGCTAGCAGCTTGCTGTACTGCTTGACCATGGCGTTCTTCGGCTCGGTGAGGATCTTGACAAGGTCCTCGACCTCCAGTTCCGAGAGCGATGAGAACACCGGCAAGCGGCCGATAAATTCTGGGATCAAGCCGAAACTCAGCAGGTCCTCTGGCTCGACGTCCTGCAAGTTGACCTTCTCATCCTTCGGGCTCTCAGTAGCAGAATTGCCAAATCCGAGCACCTTAGAACCTTTGCGGCGCTTGATGATCTCTGGCAGGCCAACGAAGGCGCCGCCGACGATGAACAGGATCTTCTCGGTGTTGACCTGGATGTATTCCTGCTGCGGGTGCTTGCGCCCGCCCTGTGGTGGAACGTTGCAGACGGTTCCCTCAAGAATTTTCAGCAACGCTTGCTGCACCCCTTCACCAGAAACATCACGCGTGATGCTGACGTTCTCGGTCTTGCGCCCGATCTTGTCGATTTCGTCGATGTAGATGATGCCGAGCTCAGCCTTTGCGGTGTCGTAGTCCGCCGCCTGCAGCAGTCGCAGGATGATGTTCTCAACATCTTCACCGACGTAGCCAGCTTCAGTCAATGTCGTCGCATCGGCGATGCAGAACGGCACGTTCAAAACCTTCGCCAGCGTCTTGGCGAGCAGCGTCTTGCCACAACCAGTAGGACCGAGGAGCAGGATGTTGCTCTTCTCCATCTCGACGTCGTCGAGTTCATCGAAATTCGGCATCTCGTTGTCTGCACCGTCCTTGTTGGGCAACGGAAGATCGCCGAGGCTGTGCATGATGCGCTTGTAGTGGTTGTGCACTGCGACTGAGAGAACCTTCTTGGCGTGCTCCTGACCGATCACGTGCTGGTCGAGCTTCTTGCAGATATTGGCCGGTTTCGGCACGCTGAACGCGCTCGGTAGGGATACCGAATCCATGCCCTCATCCTCGTTCAATTCCTTGTCTAGGATACTCTTACAGACGACGATGCATGAGTTGCAAATGTAGACGCCGGGGCCGGCGATGAGTTTTTGCACCTCTGAGTGGCTCTTTCCGCAGAAAGAACACATGGTAAGATTGGAGGACTTGGCCATGCGAAAGACTAGGGCGGGAATGCGGCGGGGCAATGGGAAATTGGCGAATTTGGAGGGTGTCGGAAATCCCGGCTTGAAGAACCCCACGTAGCCTGAATTTGCCTGAATTTGGCCGAATGTCCTAGGAGCCAATCAGGGCCGTGCGACGTCTTTCCAAACTCTGGCGGATTGAGCTACAAAAATTGTTGTGAAAATCCGCAAAATCCGCCCGCGGCTCATCTAGTGCACTGCCTTCGTCCGGTGGCGCAGTAATCGCCCGATCTGCGATTCGCTCAAATGCGGGTTGAGCAGCGCCTCGAACACCACCGTGCGCTGCGCCATCTCGTTGAACTCGACCTTGCGGCCACGGCCGTTGGGCGGGTCGACCACGAACTTGCTCTGGTCCATGCGTAGGAATTTTGAAAGCTCGCTCGTCTCGCCAGCGCGGCGCGGCTGGATGTGGTAGAACCCGGTCTCGGTCTCACCGCAGTGGCAGCCGTTGCAGGTATTGAGCGAAAAGATGCGCAGTGCCTCCGCATCACGGATCTTCTTGGCGTTCCAAAAAAAGAGTTCATCACCATCTTTCGGCATCAGCGCACTGCCCGCCAAGAATGGCAGCTGCTGCTTCGCGTTGCGCGGGTCCTGCACCGTCACGGGAATCGTATGCTGCACCTTGCGAATACTGTCGTCGTTGTCGTTGA
This sequence comes from Verrucomicrobiales bacterium, assembly GCA_047619485.1. Classification (GTDB taxonomy): domain Bacteria; phylum Verrucomicrobiota; class Verrucomicrobiia; order Verrucomicrobiales; family DEV007; genus JBLHKE01. Next base: position 7,189 of record JBLHKE010000123.1, read on the forward strand.
TGAATTTCGTGAACGCGCGCAGCACTTCTGGATCCTGCATGAAGCGCAGGTCAGGGGTGGCGGCGACCGTGTTCGGGACAAGTTCGCCATTCGAGTAGTCGAATTCGCGCGCCTCCTGGACTTCACCGAACGCACCCTCATTGGTGCGCAGCTGCGAAAGGCGTGGCGCGATCTTCTTTTTCTTCACCCCAGTGCGGTCGGTCGATTCCGCCGCCAGCTCGGCGAGCTTCGCCAAATACTCGTCGTTGAACTCCTCGTACGCCCCGAGCGCATGCCAGCGCGCGGCATACTTGGCGACCGCCTTGCGGGCGTTGAGCGATTTCTGCGCCTCGGACGGTTTCGGGAATGGCCCGGCACCCCAAACGTCCGGAATACGGCCATTGCGCAGGCGTTTCTTGAACTCCACCTCGGGCAAGGCATACTCAAAAATCGTTGTGAAACCGCCCTCGAGTGGCTCGCCCGCCTGGTCGGTCGCGCCGAAGACGAGCCGGAATTCGCCGTTGGGCGCCGTGCCTTCATAGTAGCCGGCACTGCCGCTATTGCCGAACGATGGCGTTGAACCACTCAGGTTGATGATGCCGCTCATATCGATGCGATTGACCACCGCCAGCAGACGGAATGGGGCGTTGGCAAGATCCACTTTCCAGTCGTCGCGCGCAGCATCGGCAAACCCGTCCTTCGCCTTCCAAGGATCGATCAGTCGTTCACCGATCGCCTTCCGAGCGGCGACCGTCTGATCATTGATAACCTGATCTTGCTCCCAGGCTCCCAACCAATCGCGAACGAATTCTGAGACATCCTGATCCCCAGCCAGCTGTTCCATGAGGTGGCCGAAGGAGAACGCTCCGGGATAGTTCGCATACGATGAATCCACCACCGCCGGATCGATGATCAGTAACTCCTTCTCAGGAACGATCGGGTGCGTCTGGTATTTCTCTTTCTTCTTGGCGAACCCGGCTGGAACCGTGACGGCGAGGATCAAGAGGACGGTGGAAGCGGAGCGGAACGATGGTTTTCTCATAGGGTTTTGCTTGGGATTGAATTGGCTGACTGGAACAGCGTTGACCTGGCGCGAACGGCGCTTGCGTAATCTTTCGGACGGGGGCGGCGTTGGCCTATTCAAAAAGATTCGAACTTATTCAGAAGACTGTTGAATAGACAGACGCGCAAACCCGTCCGACGTTTCATGATGATGATGAAGCTCCCCGCCCTCGCCGCCCTCGCGCTCGCCATCCAAGCGGCCGCACTCCAAGCCATCCCACAGACTTTCGGTTTCGGCGGTGGTGGGTTCTTTGGAATGAACGAGCGCGACGCCAAATGGCAACCGCCGGGGAACATCGAGGATCTAGATCCGGTTATCATCGCCGCTGCCAGATGGGATCAATTGCCCGGCGAGTGGATCACCCAGGCCGGCCTCAGCACCGAGCCGGTCAAGGTTTTGTCCACGCCTGCTAGCGTTTTCGGCCAGGTGCCCGAGATCGTTGCCGCGCGCTATGACGGCAGCAAGGTGAGCTCGATCTACATGCAGTTCATCGACTCTGGCAGCTACTTCGGCTACACGCCGCGCCAGGAGTTAGACTCTGGCAAGACCAATGAGAATCTTCAGTCGAAGCAGCAACGCTTCAAGCGTCAGTACCGCGAGATTGCCAGCGCACTCGCGAAGCAGTTACCGAAACAGGTCGGGACGCGCGGCAAACGCAACGAGGTCGGTCGCACCGAGGTGCTGCGCTCCGAATACATCGACTTCGACAATGGCGAAGTCGTGGTGCGCCTCGGCGCCAACGAGAACGAATACATCTACATCGAGGTGATGCGTTCAAGCGACGCGGAGCACGGCTACATGGATTCGGAGGTCGCCTCGATGCGGCGCAACGAGCGCGTCAAGGCGATGCGGTCGAAGGTCGAACGCCGCGCGAACGGTGATGTCGTGGTCGGCGAGATCCCGATCTTCACCCAGGGTAGCCGCCCCTACTGCGCGATCAGCACGCTAGGCATGGTGACACACCACTTCGGCCTGCGCATCCCGGTCAACGGGCTCGCTGCCAGCGCTGGCATCAAGAAGACCGGCAGCGCCAAGGGCAGCAAGATCCTTGAGACTTACTACGCCGCCGCGCAGGAGGCCGATATCAAATTCATGCGCGCCTCGAAGTTCGAGTTCGACCGCGCGACAATGGCGCTCGACCATGGTTACCCGGTTTTGATCTGGCGCCGCTACGATGCCGCGCGCGACAAGTTGCACACCAAGTTCGCCGAGAACTTCGCCAAAAACCCCAGCTCCCAATTGCCAGCCGCCGACGACAGCGAGGAGATGGAGTCATGGCCTGACGACAGCGCCCCCGGCCACGCCTCCATTGTCACCGGCTACAACGCCGAGCGTGGCGAAGTGATCTTCCTGGAGAGTTGGGGCGAGCACACCCGCGACCGTCGCATGCGCAAAGAAGAACTCGAGGCCACCGGATACATGGTGTTCTACTTCAAGCTCTGAGCGAGGGGCGCTCTGCTATTTGGCTGCGCAGTTATTGGAGGGCAGTCCGCTACGCCACACAGGACAGCCACTTCCTGAATTCCGAAACCGCGCCTATTTCCGTGCCATTCGGGTGTTTTGTTGAGTTTCTACCCGAGGAATGGCAGGGTTCGTGCATGCGCTACCTCATTTTCCTTTCCGCCCTCGCCCTATTCAGCCTCTCAAGCGCTAGCGCGGAAGAGAAAACCTGGTTCAAGGGAAACACCCACACGCACTCGCTGTGGAGCGACGGCAACGATTTTCCGGACATGATTGCGGATTGGTACAAGTCGCGCGGTTACCACTTTCTCGTGTTGTCCGATCACAACACGCTCAGCCGCGGCGAGCGTTGGATGCGCGTGGCCGATATCGAGAGACGCAAACGCGGCCTCGGCCCGACCGCACTCGGCAAATACACCAAGCGCTTCGGCGCGGACTGGGTCGAGCTACGCAAGGGGGCAAAAGGTGAAGAGGTGCGGCTGAAGACGCTCGAAGAGGTACGCGACCAACTCGAGGAGGAGGGAAAATTCCTCATGATCGAAGGCGAGGAAATCACCGATAAGTTCGGAAAGTTGCAGGTCCACACCAACGCGATCAATCTCGCCGAGCCGATCAAAGCACAACACGGCAAATCCTTGCGCGAGACGATGCGCAACAACCTCATCGCCGTGCAAGAGCAGGCGGAGCGCCTCGAGAGGCCGATCTTCGCCCACCTCAACCACCCGAACTTCCAGTGGTCGATCACCGCCGAGGACATCGCCCATGTCCTCGAGGAGCGCTACTTCGAAGTCTACAACGGCCACCCGGGGATCAATCACCTAGGCAGCGAAGCGAGAGGTCGCCCCGGCGATGAGAAGATCTGGGACATCGCCAACACCCTGCGCCTCAGCGAACTCGACGGCGAGCTGCTCTACGGCGTCGCAACCGACGATTCACACACCTACCACGGCGGCGATGTGAAACCCGGCCGCGGATGGATCATGGTGCATGCCGAGAAATTGGAAGCCGACACCCTAGTGCGCGCGGTGCAGTCAGCTGATTTCTATGCCTCCACTGGGGTGACATTGAAGAAGATCAGCTTCGATCCGAAGACGAACCTCCTCGAGATTGAGATCGATGGAGGGGATGAGGGCACCCCCAAGATCACCACCGAAATCATCGGAACCCTACGCGGCGATGAAGGCGACCCAGCCAAGGTTGGCAAAGTCCTCGCCACCTACAACACCAAAAGCATCCGCCACCAGCTGAGCGGCAAGGAATGGTACGTCCGCGCAACGATCACGATTGATCAACCACACCCAAATCCATCTTTCAAAGAGCAGAAGTTAAAAGCGTGGACGCAGCCAGTGGTGCCAGGGAAATAGTCTCAAGAATCTCCAACGTCGTCGTCACTATCTTTCAGCAACTGGTCGAGCACCGAGTCCGGATCTCGGATGAATCGCTCGGTCAGGCGCCAGTGATCGGTCTCTGTGAAATCGACCTCCTCGACCCCGTACTCCCCCAAAGAATAAATCGTCGCCCCCGGAAACGCCATCAGGATTGGCGAGTGGGTTGCGATCAGGAACTGGCACCCCTGATCCGCCAACGACTTGATCCGGACGATTAGTGCCAGCAGTCTCGATGGCGAGAGCGCCGCCTCCGGTTCGTCGAGGATGTAGAAACCCGACGGCCCAAAGCGATGGAGCACCAGCGACAGGAACGATTCACCGTGCGATTGCTCGTGCAAGGAAACGCCTCCGTAGGAATCTACAACGCCGTATTCCTCAATCTGTGTGGCGACGTTGAAAAAACTCTCCGCCCGCAGAAAGAAGCCTGTCTTCGGTCTGCGAATCCCACGCGAGAGCACTAGATGCTCGTGCAGTTCAGAGTGCGAGCGGCGCGTTTCAAAGCGGAAATTCTCCGACCCGCCTTCCGCATTGAAACCCCACTTCACCGCGATCGCTTCGAGCAGCGTGGATTTCCCCGACCCGTTTTCGCCAACGAAAAATGTCACCCGTGGATCCATCTCAAGCGCATCGAACACACGCACGGCGTCCAGGTTGAACGGATACTGGTCAAACGACGGCACACCTTCGCGTTTCAGCCTTACACGTTCGAGGAATTGTTTAGAAATGACCGCCACAGTAGGAAAATGAATCTTCTTGTTACTTCCGATCCTGAACGATTCCCATCTGAAAACCACCAATTTGCATGTTCTAAGCAAAATTCGTGGATCTTTTTTCTTATTTTTATAAAAATTTACATTATCCTAAATATCTATGTCTGGAGCACAAAAATTCTTTGGAACCGATGGCGTTCGCGGGGTGGCGAATCGCTACCCGATCACGCCTGAAGTCGCCTTACGCCTCGGCCGCCTGGCCGCCAAGGTGCTGGTCGTGCCGATGCTGGAGCGCGAGGCCGCTGACGGGCGCAAGGTCTGGCCGCGATGTATCATCGGCAAGGACACCCGTATCTCGTGTGATCTACTCGAATCTGCCTTCGCTGCCGGCATGGCATCGGAGGGCGTGGACGTCCTTCTCGCTGGCGTCGTGCCGACCCCGGCTGTGTCTCTGTTAGTGCGTGAGGAAGAAGCCTCGATGGGCGTGGTGATCTCGGCTTCACACAACCCATTTCCTGACAACGGAATCAAGTTTTTCAATGGTGGAGGTCAAAAGCTCAGCAATGAACAAGAGGCCGCCCTGGAGGCGGCGATCGCTGAGGCGGCCGCCGCTCCTGAGCAAGACAACAAGCGACCGACCGATGGCAAGGTCGGCCGCATCAGCCACATGGAGAAGGCCTCCGAGCGCTACAACCATTTCGTGTTCCACGAGGTCGGCGGTAGCGACCACGGCCTGCTCGCCGGTATGAAGGTGGTTCTCGACTGCGCCAACGGCGCGGCCTCGAAGACCAGCCCAGAGATCCTGCGAGTGCTCGGCGCGGAGGTCACGGTATTTGCCGACGAACCGAATGGCGTCAACATCAACGAGGACTGCGGTTGCACCCACATGGAAATTTTCAGCAAGCTGGTGGTAGCGTCCGACGCCAAGGTCGGCATCGCTCACGACGGCGACGCCGACCGGATCGGTCTTTGTGACGAGAACGGCGACGCGCTCGATGGCGACGAGCTACTGGCGATCGTCGCGCTGCACTACCTCAAGGCGGGCAAGTTGAAGAACAACACGCTGGTCGCAACGATCATGAGTAACTGCGGCCTAGACGCCGCCATGGAGGAGGCCGGCGGCAAACTAGTACGCGCAGGGGTGGGCGATCGATTCGTGATCCAGGAGATGTGCAAGGACGGGCTAAATTTTGGTGGTGAACAATCTGGGCACATCGTCTGCGGCGACTACCTCATGACCGCTGACGGGATCATCGCGGGCGTCGAGGTCTTGAAAATCATGGTAGAGACCGGCAAACCGCTGAGCGAATTGCGCCAGTGCCTGAAGAAGTTTCCACAGTTACTCCTGGCGATACCGGTCAACGCGAAACCGCCGGTCGAAGAACTCGTCGAAGCGCAGGCCTTGGTCAAAGAGACCGAGGACGCACTCGATAACGCTGGCCAGGTGCTGCTGCGCTACTCCGGCACCGAGCCGAAAATCCGCCTGCTGATCGAGGGTAAGGACGCCGATTACATTCAGGCCCAGGCCGACAAGATCACTGCTGCGATCAACGCGCAGATCGGTGTGTAGTTCGCCGTGATGAGATTAAAGTTGGAGTGGCGTCTCTAGGCTAGGCGCTCCGCGGCAGGATGATCTACGAAACGATCGATCACGGATCCGCTCTCGAGACAGCAAGAGACCAGCGGCGACAAGGCGGATAAGGCGATCATAGCGGGCTATTTGAGCCGAATCCAACACAGGTGATGGCGAAAAAGACTAGTGGGCACCTCCGAAAACCTCATGCGCGCTGGAGCTTGATAAAATCCCCGCTGTCTTCGTTGCTAAAGCGCCCACTATCACCAGATAGCTTAGCGTTTATCGCCTCGCCAGCGGGAATTTTCTCT
>JBLHKE010000124.1:0-13606 GCA_047619485.1 Verrucomicrobiales bacterium
CTCAAGTCCACCTTGGACAATCATGGTCTGGTTCCAGAATTCATCGCGCCGCGACTCTGGTTTGCTGATCAGACGGTCGATGGCGGTTACACCTCCAACTCGGCGAGCGACCGCGAGTATGCTTGGGAGCGAACGGTGAAGGCCGTGGACATTGCGAAAGAGATGGGATGTGGCGCGCTGGTGCTTTGGCTGGCGCGTGAGGGCAGCTACATCCGCGAGGCAAAGGATGCCAAGCTGGCCTACGAGCGGATTCTTGAAACGATCAACCGCGTGCTGGACTACGATCGAGACATCGAAATCTGGATCGAGCCGAAGCCGAACGAGCCGACGGATCAGGCGTATGTGCCGACGATCGGGCACGCGGTGGCGCTGTCATACGCTTCGCAGGCACCGGGGAGGGTGAAAGGATTGATCGAGACCGCCCATGCCCAGCTGGCTGGCTTGGATCCGTCTGATGAGATGGCGTTTGCATTGGCGCACGACAAGCTTGCCAGCGTCCACTTGAACGACCAGAACGGTCTCAAATACGACCAGGACAAAAACTTCGGTTCCTCCAATTTGCGAGCGGCCTTCAATCAGGTTCGCGTGTTGGAATCAGCCGGCTACGGCAGCCGCGGCGAGTTTATCGGGCTCGATGTCAAAGCGATGCGCACCCAGAAGGGGATGCCAGTGACCGAGCATCTGACGGGTAGTTTGCGGATTTTTAACCACCTGGTCGAGAAGGTGCGTAGTTACGATTTCGAGAAGGAAGCAGCGTTCCGCGAGGCGCGCGATTATGAGGGGCTCGAACTCTACGTCGTCGAGCATTTACTCGGAATTGGAAAGCTCGCTGAGGCGACGAAACCAAGCTCGCAACTCGTCGAAGCTAAAATATGAAAGACTACCGACTAAACCGCCTGTTCAACGCCCGTTCGGGTCGATGTTTCGACGTCGCCGTCGACCACGGATTCTTCAACCAGCCGGGGTTTCTAACCGGCATCGAAGACATGCCATCCGTAATGAAAATCCTCGCCGATGCTGGTCCGGACGCGGTGCAGCTGACCGTTGGCCAGGCGCGGCACCTCCAATCAATTCCGGGTAAGGAAAAACCGGCGTTGGTGCTGCGGACGGACGTCGCCAATATCTACGGCAAGGAGTTGCCGACGACGACCATCAGCGCGATGATCGACCAGACGATGTTGCAGGCGGTGCGGCTCGACGCCGCGTGTGTGTGCGTCAATCTTTTTCAGGTTCCGGGGGCGCCGGAAGTGCATGCGCAGTGCTTGGAGAACATCCTTCGTCTTAAGCCGGAGGCGGATCACTACGGCATGCCGATGATGGTGGAGCCGCTCGTATTCCGCCCGAATAGCGAGGCTGGCGGCTACATGGTCGATGGCGACGTGGTCAAAATCACCCATCTGGTCCGGCAGGCGGTCGAGCTTGGAGCTGATATCATCAAGGCGGATCCGACCGACGACGTCAGCGTCTATCATCAAGTTGTCGAGATCGCAGGTGGGATTCCGGTGCTGGTTCGCGGCGGTGGCAAGGTGGACGACGAGACCATTTTGAAACGCACCCAGGGACTGATCAAGCAGGGGGTCTCGGGGATTGTCTACGGTCGCAACGTGATCCAGCACGACAACCCGGCGGGTATCACGAGGGCGCTGATGGCAATGCTCCACGAGGATGCGAGCGTCTCAGAAGCGCTCGCCTTGGTATCGGCTTCAAAATCATGAAAACAGTCCGAGTAGGAATTATTGGTGGTGGCTTGATGGGTCGCGAGATGGCGAGCGCCTTCGCCCGCTGGTGTGCGCTTTTGGAGATGCCGGTGCGGCCAGAGTTGGTCGCGGTGGCGGATTTGAATCCAGCAGCACGTGAGTGGTTCGAGCAGATCCCGTCGGTGAAACTTCTAACTGCAGATTATGCGGAATTGCTCGCATCGCCCGACGTCGATGTCGTGTATGTCGCGGTGCCGCATCATCTGCACGAGAAAATCTACCTCGACGTGCTGGCGGCCGGCAAAGATTTGTTCGCGGAGAAGCCGTTCGGCATGAGCTTGGCGGCGGCGGAGAGTATCGCGGCTGCGGTGGATTCCTCTGGGAGTTTCGTCCGCTGCAGCTCTGAGTTCCCGTTTTGCCCCGGCGCGCAGCGCGCCTTCGAATACGTTCGCAGTGGAGCTTGCGGTCGGATCCTCGAGGCGGTGTCCGGCTTTCACCACTCGTCGGACTTGGATTCCAGCAAGCCGGCCAACTGGAAGCGCCAGAACGCGACCTGTGGGGAGATCGGGGTGCTCGGCGATCTCGGCATGCACGTCTGTCACGTGCCGCTGCGGCTAGGATGGAAACCGAAGCGTGTCTACGCCCAGTTGAGCAAAGGTTTCGCCACCCGCCCAGATGGGAAGGGCGGAGAGACGACCTGCGATACGTGGGACAATGCGATGCTGAACACCTGGATCGAACCCGATGGGGCTGAGCCGTTCCCGCTGCGGCTCGAGATGAAACGACTTGCTCCCGGTGAGACCAATACCTGGTTTATCGAAGTGTTAGGCACCGAAGGTGGTGTGCGATTCAGCACCAAGAACCCGAAGACTCTGCAGACATTTTCGATCGAGGGTGACCAGGTTTGGAAGCATTCCGATCTCGGGTTTGGCACCCCATTTAAAACCGTGACTGGCGGAATTTTTGAGGTCGGATTCTCCGACATCATCCAGCAAATGTGGGCGGCGTTTCTGCTTGAGCGTGCAGGGCTCTTGGATGGGCGTTTCGGCTGCGTGTCGGTCGAGGAGGCGGTGGCCAGTCAGCAGATTTTTGCTGCCAGCTTGAAGAGTCAGGACGAACAGGAAGTGGTGGATGTCTGAGCAGCGCTGCGGTGTCCTCGCGGGCGGGAATTTCATCACCGACTACGTCAAAATGGTCGATGCTTGGCCGGAACAAGACACCCTGAGCTCGATCCGGTCGCAGTCGATGAGCAACGGCGGCGGACCGTATAACATACTCAAAGATCTGGCCAAGCTAGATCCAGAAGTTCCGCTGGAGGCCTGTGGTCTGATCGGGAGTGATGCCAACGGCGACTGGGTGATCGGGGATTGCCAGGCTGCGGGAATCGATGTCACGCAACTGCATCGGACTGGTGAAGTCGCGACATCCTACACCGATGCGATCACCGTGGCATCAACCGGGAGACGCACTTTTTTTCACCAGCGTGGGGCGAACGCCTTGCTCGCGCCGGCGCACTTCGATTTTAGCGCGACCCGCGCGCGCATTTTTGCGCTCGGCTACCTGATGTTGCTGGACACCTTGGATCAGAGTGATCGCAGCGGGGAGACCGGTGCCGCGAAGGTTCTGCGGGCAGCTCGCGAGGCGGGACTGAAGACCGCCGTGGATTGTGTGAGCGAGCCAGGGCCGCGGTTCCGTGAGGTGGTTCTCGCTGCGCTTCGAGAAACTGATATCTTGTTCGTGAACGAGTTCGAGATCGGGCAGGTGATTGGTCGGGAGGTGGCTGCCGACCAGGATGCCATGGTCGGCGCAGCACTCGAACTTGCTTCTGAAGGCATTCGTAGTGATGGGCAGATTGTGCTTCATGCAGCAACCGGTGTCGTGGTGATCAGGGGGGACGGCTCTCGGGTGGCACATGGATCGGTGTTGCTGCCGGATTCAGAGATTGGCGGTGCGACCGGAGCGGGCGATGCCTTTGCCGCTGGCTATCTATTAGGATTCCACGCCGCTGCTGGTGTCGAAGAGTGTTTGCGAAACGGGGTTTGCGCTGCGGCGATGTCGTTGGCTGATCCGACGCCTTCAGGCGGGATGCGCTCGCAGCGGGAATGTCTCGAACTAGGAGATCGCTATGGCTTCCGTGATTTCTGAGCGGCTGGTCGAGCTGGCGGCGCAGCTGGACGGGGAACTGCATCTCGATTCTTTGCACCGGATCGTCTACTCCACCGATGCCTCTTCCTACCAGGAGCTACCGCTGGGGGTAGCGATCCCGCGCACTGATATCGACCTGGTCGAGTTGATCAAGTTTGCCGGCGAACATCGGATCGGTCTGATCCCGCGCACGGCGGGAACTTCGCTCGCCGGGCAAGTGGTTGGCGATGGGATCGTTGTCGATGTCTCAAAACACTTCACCGAAATCCTCGAGATCAACGCGGCCGAAAACTGGGTGCGCGTGCAGCCGGGGGTGATACGCAACGAGTTGAACCGGGCGCTCAAACCACATGGCATCTTATTCGGGCCGGAGACCTCGACCCAGAACCGCGCGATGATGGGCGGCATGTTGGGCAACAATTCCTGCGGCTCCAACTCGATCAAGTACGGCAGTGTCCGCGATCACGTGCTGGAGGTGAGCGCTTTGTTAGCGGACGGTACGAAGGCGGTGTTCGGACCACTGGATGCTGACGGTTTCGCCGCGAAGTGTGCTGGTTCCAAAAGCCTTGAAACCCAGATCTACCAGGCAATTCGCGATGCGCTTGGATCGGCCGAGGCACGGGACGAGATCACGCGGGAATTCCCTGACCCGGCGATCCCGCGGCGCAATACCGGCTACGCCATCGACTTGCTGATGGACGCGTCGTGTTTCGACGAGGCGAGCTCACGTCCGTTCCACTTTGGCAAGCTGATCGCCGGCAGCGAGGGCACCCTCTGTTTCATCACCGAGATCAAATTGCACTGCAATCCGCTGCCGCCACCGGTGGTCGGTTTGCAGTGCGCCCAGTTCGAGAGCGTCGCACAGGCGTTGCTGGCAACACAGATTGCGGTGAGCTTCGACTGCTTTGCCTGTGAGCTGATCGACCGCTACATCCTCGACTGCACCAAGCGCAGCCTGGAGCACCGCGAGAACCGTTTCTTCCTCGAAGGCTCGCCGGGCGCGGTGTTAGTGATCGAGATCCGCGGTCAGTCTAAGGACGAGGTGATCGTTGTTACCGATCGCATCGAGGCCGAGATGCGTGCCGCGGGTCTCGGCTACGCATTCCCAGTGTTGTTCGGCGATGACACTGAGAAAATCTGGAATCTGCGCAAGGCGGGGCTTGGTCTCATGTCGAACCAGCTCGGCGATGACAAACCGGTGCCGGTGGTGGAAGACACTGCGGTCGCTGTCGCCGATCTGCCGGAATACATCGGCGAGTTCAACCGCCTCCTGAAGGAACGTTTCGGATTGGAGTGCGTGCACTACGCGCACGCCGGCTCAGGTGAGATCCACCTGCGGCCAATTCTCAATCTGAAGACCACTGCAGGGAATCGACAATTCCGTGAGGTCGCCCAGATGATCGCAGGCTTGGTGAAGCGCTATCGCGGATCGCTTTCAGGCGAGCACGGTGACGGGCGCCTGCGCGGTGAATTTCTCAAAGACATGATCGGTGAGAAAAACTACGCGCTGGTCGAAGGAGTGAAGCGAGCGTGGGATCCGCAGAACATCTTTAATCCGGGAAAGATCGTCGACACGCCGCCGATGAACGAGCACCTGCGATACGAACCCGACGCCACACCGCGCGAGATATCGACGGTGTTCGACTGGTCATCTACCGGTGGAATCCTACCTGCCGCCGAAATGTGCAACGGTTCTGGCGACTGTCGCAAGATCCAGTTGGCGGGCGGGACAATGTGCCCGAGCTACATGGCGACGCGCGACGAGAAAGACACCACCCGTGCGCGAGCCAACACCCTGCGCGACGTGTTGACCAACTCGGGAAAGTCGAATCCTTTCGACAACGAAGATCTAAAAGACGTGCTCGACCTCTGCCTGTCCTGCAAGGGCTGCAAAAAAGAGTGCCCGTCGAGTGTGGACATGGCCAAGATGAAGGCGGAGTTCCAGCAAGCCTACTACGACGCCAACGGTATTCCTTTGCGCTCGCGCCTGATCGCAAATTTCACGAAATTGCAGCGCCTGGCCTCGATCGTGCCATGGGCGTGGAACCTGGTCTTCGCTTGGAATCCATCGCGCAGCCTGCTGAACCGTCTCTCCGGATTTCACCCGAAGCGCAGTATTCCGCTGCTCCCAAAAACCACCTTGGCTCGCTGGTTTCGCAGGCACAAGCCACATGCCAATGCTGGTTCTGTGGGCAAGCTTTGGTTGTTCAACGACGAGTTCACCAACTTCAACGACACCTCAGCGGGCATCGCGGCGGTGGAAGTGCTGGAGCAACTCGGCTATGAGATTTCGATCCCAGATCATCTCGAAAGCGGTCGCACTTGGCTGTCGAAAGGGTTCATCCGCAAGGCGAAGGAGATCATCAGCGAGAACCTCCGCCGTCTCGCACCAATCGTGACTGAAGATCGTCCGCTGGTCGGCATCGAGCCGTCGGCAATTTTAACTTTCCGCGATGAGGCGATCGAACTCGCGGAGCCCGATCGGCTGGAATCTGCCCGGCAGATGGCCCCGCACTGTTACACTTTTGAAGAGTTCATTGCTCGTGAGGCTTCGGCCGGTCGCATCACTCCCGCGGCCTTTACGGATGAACCGCGTAAGGTTTACTTGCACGGACATTGCTTCCAGAAGGCACTTTCCAAGACCGAGTATTCGGTGGCCACGCTCGGGCTTCCTGCGAACTATCAAGTCGAGGTCATCCCGAGCGGTTGCTGCGGGATGGCGGGTTCCTTCGGCTACGAGCGTGAGCATTTCGACGTGTCGATGAAGATCGCCGAAATGGTGGTCTTGCCTGCGGTGCGCCAGGCTGGGGAAGGGGAGTTGATCGCAGCTGCGGGGACTTCTTGCCGCCACCAGATTCACGACGGAGCCGCCCGCGAGGCGCTGCATCCTGCTGAAATTCTTCGCCATGCTCTGCGTAGAGATTGATACCAGCTAAACAAAACTGACCTTTCCTACACTGTCGAGCATTGCGAGTTGTGATCATATTAGGCAAACCAAGGCGTCTGGGGCATCTAGGGCCTTCACCAGAAGGCTTGGAGCGAGACTGCCATAGGGATTAACCGAGATCGACTTCGACGGGGAGAGAGCTAAAACGATGAAAATATAAAATTTTTGCGCCCTCATATTCTCGTGGATATTGGCTTTGGCTGTTGCCGAAATTGAAACGGCAAAGATCTGCAGCAACTGTTCGCAGGACGAATCTTCCGTGAGACAATACCACGTAAGAATGAGGTTGCTGGCCTAGTGGATAATTGCGTTCCCGTGCATGTTAAATTACATGGAGCACCTCACTATCCGCCGTCCCTCGATCGATCCGTGCGAACTACCGTCAGAGAGGCGAAGGATGAGACGGTGGTTTCGGAATCCGGCATTCATTGTGGCTGGGATTTCGTTGCTAGCGATGCCCTTCGCGGACGCTCAGTTGAATATCACTCCAGCGGCGGGATTCGATGTCTCGTGGAATGGGAACGATGGTGATTTCTATGACGGCGTGAGTGTACCAGCGCTCGTTCCCGACAACGTGGCACTCAGCGGAACTGCGTTCGCTGCGGACGATCCGGGTGCGTTTCCAGTCCCGCACGTGGTGACGAATCTGAATGACGGTTTCTATGGGAACACATCGGCCCACATCAATGGCAATGGAGGGCTCTTCATGGGGATCAGTCTGCCGGCCGAGGTCAGCCTTGTTGCTGTCGCGTGGGGGCGTGACAACGGCACCGCCGGGGCTCCGGCACCGGGTGATTGTTGCGGTGGCCAGCTGAGCGACCGCAGCGTTGGGACTTTTACGTTGCAGACGACGACGGTCGCCAATCCCGATGCGTCCACGCTCGACAGCGATTGGACAACGCTGGCGACGCTCGACTACGGCAATGCAGAGGACACCGATCCTGGGGGAGGGTTCACGCCTTGGCTACGCCACCAGTACTCGATTTCTACCGATGGGGGAGATCCGATTGCGACGACAGGTATCCGCATCCTTGCGCCGGACACCGGCGTGGCCATCGATGAGATTGAATTGTACATAGCTGGCGATGTTCCCATTGCTGGCCTATCACCGCTCCAGTCAGGCGGGGCGATCGATGCTGACAACCTTGGCGCAAGCGCGACTGCTTTCGCTAAGGACACGCTCGACGGGCGTTCGATCGGTAGCCTGAATGACCAGACCTTCGGCGATAGCAGTGCGTGGGTGGGCGACACGCCCGACAGCTTCGCCGGTCTCAACCTCGGTGCAATCCCAGTGGAGGTTCGCAGTATCGCGTTCGGTCGAGACAACTTGGGAGCCCAGACGGATCGTTCACTCGGCGGGTATACCCTTCAGATCACCGGAGTTGCGAATCCAGACGAGACCACGCCCGATGCAGATTGGACGACGATAGGTGCCATCGTTTACGAGAACGGCAGCCCGGAGAACCCACACTTGCGCCACCGCTTCAATTTCGGCGTGGTCATGGCCACGGGAATCCGCTTGCTCACCCCAGACGGAGCCGCCATCGATGAGTTCGAGGTATATGAAACCCCCTATGTCCCGCCGATCCCGCCCGCGCTCACGATCACGCCAGCGGAGGGATACGACGCAACATGGGATGGTAACGATGGCGATTTCTTCAGTGCAGTTCAACCGCCAGAGGGCGCGATCGTCCCAGACAACCTAGCGCTTGCTGCCAACGGAGGGATCCAATTTGCGAGTTCCGAATCTTTACATTTCCCGGCTCATGCCATCGCAAATCTCAACGACGGATTTTACGGTAACGCGAACAGCCACATCAATGACCAGGGCAACGAGCCTGCCTTTGTGGGAATTGCCCTACCGGCTGCGGTCGAATTAACGGCGATCGCCTGGGGGCGAGACAATGGCAATGGCGCAGTAGACGACAGCGATCCCGGCACGGATGCCTGCGGTGGCCAGTGCGATGATCGGTCGTTGGGCACCTACACACTACAGTTCACCACCGTCGCTTCCCCGGACGCGACGACCTTGGACGAGGATTGGACGACGATCGCTGACTTTGAATACACGGGCAACGTCGGCACCGATAACATCGTCGGCGAGAATTTCTCTGAGTGGTTGCGTCACCAATACGAGATCAGCTTGGGCGACGGTGCTCCGATCCTAGCGACCGGCGTGCGCATCCTATTGCCGGATCTCGGTGTCGCTATCG
Source organism: Verrucomicrobiales bacterium (assembly GCA_047619485.1). Lineage (GTDB taxonomy): Bacteria > Verrucomicrobiota > Verrucomicrobiia > Verrucomicrobiales > DEV007 > JBLHKE01. The sequence continues at coordinate 9,003 of JBLHKE010000124.1, forward strand.
ATGAGATCGAACTCTACGGCACGGTATCGACCAATCCATTTGAAATCACGGCTATCAGCTACGACGATGTGAGTGGCGACGTGTCGATCACCTTCAATTCGCAGCCTGGAAAATTCTACCGCCTGATGGCCTCAGCCGATCTGACAAGATGGTCAGAGATCGACGATAGCGTCGTCGGTGCGGCTGGGACCGCCAGCACATTCGTAACGAACAGTTCGACGGCGCCTGGCACGCTGCGGCGCTATTTCCAGATCTTGGAATTCTAACCCGCCCTCTCTACCCCCAACTTGATCGGAGCAGGCTCAACAACCTGTCTCTCTACCAAATGTCTCTTTATAAACGCCCATCCGACGCCTTTAATCGACCGATGAAATCTTCTTCGGCGGTCGCGGTGTGGCTTGCCATCGCAGTGGCTTTCCTCGTGTTGCTTACTGTCGCCCTTGCAGACAGCGTGGTCGTTTTTAACGAGATCCAATACCATCCCGCGCAACCGACGGAGGCCGAGTGGATCGAGTTGCACAATCAGATGTCCTACGACGTTGATCTCTCGAATTGGAAATTGACCGGCGGGATCAATTTCGATTTCGCTACAGGTACGGTGATTCCCACCGGTGGTTATTTGCTAGTATCGAGCGACCCGATAGGTCTCGGCGTCGCAGGTGCGCTCGGCCCGTGGAGCGGGAGCCTCACGAACGGCGGCGAAAGCCTGCGCTTGCGCAACAATTCGAACCGGCTGATGAACGAGATCGAATTCTCGGACAGCGGAATCTGGCCGGTGGGTGCCGACGGCTCCGGCGCGACGCTTGCCAAAGCCGAGCAGGGGACGGCGAGTCATCTGGCGGCAAACTGGCGGGCGAGTGCCCAGCTCGGCGGCACGCCGGGCGCGGAGAATTTTTCCAACTCCACCACGACTGGACCGTCGACGGTGATCGTGCCAATCGATGCCACCTGGCGCTATGACGAGAGCGGAGCTACGTTTGCTGACGACTGGGCAGGCAGCGCGCATCCTGATTGGCCCACTGGCGCGGGATTGATCGGATTTGAGACGAGTCCGGGAGATTTGCCGGAAGCCATCGGCACCACGCTTGCCGACCCGAATGGCAATTCCTTCATCACCTACTACTTCGAGAGCGAGTTCGAGTTGACCGCCAGCCAAGCAACGCAGATCGACAGCCTGACCCTGCGCCATGTGATTGACGATGGCGCGATTTTCTATGTGAACGGCGTCGAAGTCGGACCGCGATTTAATATGCCTGCTGGTGCAGTGGATTCATCGACCACTGCCAACGGAGGGGTCGGCAATGCTGATTACCAAGGGCCGATCAACCTGCCTACCGGTGCCATCGTGGCGGGCACGAATCGCATCTCTGTCGAGGTTCACCAGCAGAGCACCGGAAGTAGCGACATCGTCTTCGGTGCCGAGCTGAGCATCACCGAGATCATCCCACCAACCCCGGGTCAGAGCTCACCTCTTGTGATCAGCGAGATCGCCGGCACGGGTGATTTGGTTTTCCAGATCGAACTCGCTAACACATCTACGGCTGAGTTCGACGCTGGTGGATACATCTTGCAATCGCGGGGGGCGGTGGACGCGAGCTACACGATCCCCGCCGCATCGGTGATCGCCGCTGACGGCTTCCACATGATCGGCGAGGCCGAACTCGGGTTCCGCCCAGGAAACGACGATCGGCTGTTCCTTATTTCGCCAACTGGGTTCCTCATCCACGCCGCACGTGCCGACGATCTGCCACGCGCCTACTCGGACTCGCACAATGGTAGAATGTTTGTTCCGAGCGTGGCAACTTTCGGATCAGTGAACAGTTTCGCCATCAACTCCGACATCGTGATCAACGAGATTATGTATCACTTCCGCGATGATCCTGGAACGCAGGGCACAGGGCCGATCATCAATACCGTATCGCTGATCGGGATTGGCGATATCTGGCGCTACAATGAGAGCGGTGTCGATCTGGGCGTTCGTTGGCAATCCACAAACCACCCGGCAGGCGCTGGCGGATGGTTTGCTGGTCCGGCCTTGCTTGGATCCGAAACTTCGCCTGCCTCGATGCCTGAACCGCTACGCACGGTGTTCGCGGCGTCCGCTGACAATGCGATCATAACCTACTACTTTGAGAGAGAGTTCACGCTCACCAGTGGGCAGTTGGCAAATCTGTCCAGCCTGAACCTCGAACACGTGGTCGATGACGGTGCCGTATTCTACATCAACGGCACCGAGGTCGAACGCTTCAATTTGCCTGCCGGTGCAGTGACCGCAGCAACGCTCGCCAGCCCCGGTGTGCCGAACGCACTCTACCAGGGACCGTTCGGGCTACCTACTGGGAGCCTCGTGGTCGGAAGTAACCGGCTGTCAGTCGAGGTGCACCAGCAATCCGGCACGAGCAGTGACATCATCTTCGGAGCCAAACTAAGCGCGGTGACTCAAACTGCTCCTGGGAGCGATCCACAACCGATTATCGAACAGGGAGAGGAGTGGATCGAGCTGTTCAATAGAGGCGACACTGGAGTCGAGTTGGAGGGGTGGTCGATCGATGGTGGCATCGACTTCGATTTTCCCGCTGGAACAAGCATCGCGGCGGGTGGCTACCTGGTGGTCGCGAAGGATGCCGTGGCGCTCGCTACAAAGTATCCCGAGATCGCCGGGCAGATCGTTGGGAACTTCGGCAGCCAGCTTGGCAATGGTAGTGATCTGATTCGCCTCGAAGACGCGGTCGAAAACCCGGTGGACGAAGTCCGCTACTTCGATGGTGGTCGCTGGCCGGACTTGGCGGACAAAGGTGGCTCGAGCCTTGAGTTGCGCGATCCGGATGCCGACAACTCCAACCCCCAGGCTTGGGCGGCGAGTGATGAGGCTGGGAAATCGACGTGGCAGACGGTCACCTACCGCGACAACGGCGCTCAGAGTTACGGCCTGAGCAAGTGGAACGAGTTCCGACTCGGTATGCTCGGCGCCAGCGAGTTATTGATCGATGACGTCAGTGTGGTGCGCGATCCAGACGGTGCGGCACAGCAGCTGATTCAGAATGGCGACTTCACCACCGGCGATGATAAATGGCGATTGGTTGGCAACCATCGGCACAGCAACGTCATCGCGGAGCCGGGCAATGTCGGCAACCAGGTGCTCCACCTGATCTCCAAGGGCGCCACGGACACGCGCCACAACCACCTCGAGACAACCTTTGTCAACAACACCGCGCTCGTCAGCGGCCAGACCTATGAAGTTTCTTACCGCGCGCGCTGGTTGCGCGGATCGAACGCCATCAACTCGCGTTGCTACTACCAGCGGGCGGCGCTCACGACGCAACTCGATCGTCCTGAAGAATGCGGCACACCTGGCGCGGTGAATTCTCAGTTTGAGACAAACATCGGCCCGACCTTCAGCGGCTTGCTCCACGACCCTCCGGTGCCAGCGGCCGATGAGGCGATTCAGATTTCAGCCGAGGTGACCGACCCCGACGGGCTCGGAAATTTCGCACTCAAGGTGCGGGTCGAAGAAGGGGTGACCGAATCCTACCCGTTCACGGTTAATGCTGATGGCAGGGGGACGGGCTCGATTCCTGGGCAGTCGGCAGGTAAGGTGATCCAGTTCTGGATCGAGGGGCTCGATCTGCTCGGTGCCCAGTCGTTCGCTCCGGCTAGGGGGGAGGATTCGCGTGCGCTGATCCAGGTCCATGATGGCCAGGGAACCAACCTCGATATCGCTGAGGTTCGTTTGGTGATGCTCGACAGCGATCTGGATTTCATGCTCACCAACCTCAACCTGATGAGCAACGAGCGGCTCGGTGGCACGGCGATCTACGATCGGAGCGAGATTTTCTACGATGCGGCGATCCGTCTGCGGGGTAGCGGTGCGGGGCGCGCTCGTGATGGCGCGTCCTACCGCGGGTTCAACATCGGGCTGCCCGCAGACCAGAAGTTCCGCGGCGTGCATGACAGTCTGAGCATCGACCGCTCGGCGCGCACACCCGTCGCGCGGCAACAGCATGAGATTTACGTGAAGCACATGTTCAACCATGCCGGCATTCCGTGCATGTACGATGAACTAATTTACCTAGTCGGACTGGGCAGCACTTACAGTGGCACCTCGCAGATGTTGATGGCGGGTTATGGCGGGCTGTTCGCCGAGACCCAGTTTGACAACGGCGGCAATGGGACGGTGTTCAACCTCGACATCACCTACGACCCGACCTCCAGCATTGGCGGCGTCGAAGGGCTGAAACCACCGGTGCCATTCACCCACGTCGGTACTGACATCCGTGATCTGGGCGACAGCGAAGAAGACTACCGGACGTCGTTCGAGATTCGCACCGGCCGTTCGCGCGATGACTACTCTGGCATGATCAATTTCTGCAAGACGATGGACTTGCCGACGGCGCAACTCGCCGAACAGATCGGTGAGTCGATGGACGTCGATCAGTGGTGCCGCTACACCGCGATGGTTCTGCTGTGCGGGATCGGTGACACGTTTGTTTCTGGTGGCCTGCCGCACAATATCCGCATCTTCGTTCCGCAGGATGGTCGTGGGGTCACCGCATTGCCGTGGGATATGGATTTTGTGTTCGCCTCCGGCACCAGCGCGTCGATGC
>JBLHKE010000125.1:0-13588 GCA_047619485.1 Verrucomicrobiales bacterium
CGAGCATCTCGAGGAGTTGCGGAACAGCGGACATGGCGGGTGCGCCGATACTGGCCAGCGCCTCGGCGGCTTTGATGCGCAACCAGAGGTTTTCATCCTTAAGGGTCTCGCCCAGGGCTGGCACAGCCGCTGCGGATTTGGTGCGGAACTGTGCGAGCCCCTGGCAGGCGCCAATGCGCGTGTCGGTATCTGGGGATCCTAACATTTCCACCAAGGCGTCGACTGGGGCCATGTCCTTGCGGCGGCCGAGTGCCATTGCCGCGCGGTCGCGGACGATTGGCGACCAGCTGCTGAGCTGGACCAAGAGCGCATCGATGTCGAGTTTGTCGTAGGCACTGTTGCGGTCTTTGTTCGACCAACCGCGGCCGTCACGGATGAGTTGATCTGCGGCCTTGGCGTCGATCTGCGGGATCTTGGCTGGACGTTTGCCGGTGATGTAGATCTTTTTCAGGGGCATGGCGTAGGCGAGCAGGTAGGCGCCGGTGCAGTCCCAACCCTTGTAGCTGTCCCTGCGCATCTGCGATGGTCCCTGGTGTGGAAAATTGCCGTCGTGCTGGCGAGCGAGGTCAAAGTACCAGCCTCCGAATTCGTTCATCCACGCGCCAGTGGCCTGTGGTCCCGAGGGGTTGATGCCGAGCATCGCCCAGGTGAGATTGAAGAAGTTGCCAGTGTGTCCGCCGTCGCGCTCCGGGCCGTGCGAGGCGGTGCTCATGCGTGAGAAGAACTCAGCGCCTTCTTTCTCGTCGAGCAGATTGAAGAGCACAGCCGCCATGCCGCACTTGCCATTGTCTTCGTGGGTCTGGATCCACGGAGCGTGGTCGCCGTAAGGGATCGCGCCCTTGCCGATGTAGAAACGTAGCAGCTTCGCACTGCGCTCGATCGCCGTGGCGACCTCCGCATCTTTGACACCGGCAGCGCGTGCCATGACTAGCCCGATGGTCAGCGGGATGCCGGGGGCGTTCATCATGCCGTAGCCGGTGAGGCGACCGTCTTGGCCAACGAACTTGTGCCCCCACGAGCCAACTTTGCTCTGCCCCTTGGCAGACTCGAGCGCGAGCCGGCGCAGGCCGGGCATGACAGATTGGTCGCCAGTGGCGAGCACATATTCCGAGAGGAACATGATGACATAGCCGTAGTGCCATGTTTTGTAGCCCCCGCTAGAGAAATCGGCTGCCCACGTGGCCTCTTTGCGGACGATCGGTAGGTAATCGGGGTTGCCGCTAGCGAGCAGGGCTAGGGCGTTGAGCGAGCGAGTGATCGCTTGTGTGCGGTTGTAGCGCGGCTCGACGGTGCGCCTGGCGAGCGCCGCACAACCTTGTTCTAGGACGCGTTTGGACTTCTCGCAGTGATAGGGTGCGGTAGCGCTGTAAGAGCCAAGCACGGGAAGATCTAGCGTGACGGCAGCGGTCTTTCCTCCACGCCAGCAGAGCAGGTCGAGCTTGCCGGTTTTAGATTCTGCTAGAGTTAGGGCTTTGCCGAACTCGGTGCGTGCATCGTAGCCGAACGGTTTGCCGCCGACGCCGAGGATAACATCAGCGACCGCGAGTTTGCCATCAGCGGGAGATCCCTCCTCGACCTTGGTGATGCGGATCTGGCGGGCGTCGCTAGTGACCATCTTCTCGCTGAAAATCCAACCGCGGGCGCCGCTAGCGCCGAGGTTCCAGTCGTGATCTGCGCCGGCCGGGATGGAGTCGCCGCTGGTGAAGTCGGGGTTCGACATCTTGCCTTTGGGCGCGGCGGATAGTTGGGCGGCGGTGAGTAGTAGGACTATGAGTTGCTTGGTCATTTGGAAAAGACTACGATTACCCGCGAAACGAAGCCGCCGCTAGAGTCTTTTTGTTCCTGCTTCTGTGCGTTCGGGCAGAGGTGGTTACTGGTGCCGTATCGTTCCCGAGTTCCTCCTTGGCGTTCAGCGAAGCACCGCTATCGAACAAATTTTCGTCTCCATGTTAAGGGCACCTCCGAAAACCTCATGCGGGCTGGAGCTTGATAAAATCCCCGCTGTCTTCGTTACTAAAGCGCCCACTATCACCAGATAGCTTAGCGTTTATCGCCTCGCCAGCGGGAATTTTCTCTGCGCCCCATTTCCACAGCAGGTTTCCGGAGGTGCCCTTAACGTCGAATAAGCGGAATCTAAGATAGAGGATCACCTCTTCGCAGTTCCCAAAACAAGCTGGTAGGACTTGCCCTTGTCAGTGGTCTTGAAAACTCCGTGGCGGTTGCAGAGATACAGCGTGTTGTCTTCCGCCGCGTCCGGTAGCAAGCATGAGATGCCAGCATTCAAAGCGAGCGTCCCAATGTTACCGCCAATCTTCGAGTTATCAGAAAGTGCGGACCAGTTACGGCTGCGCTCTGTGGTGAAATAGATTGGGTTCTGCTCCTGACCTGAGAACGGTGCGGTGCAGGTGAGTTTGCTCCAATCGTCAAACGGCCGGGCTCCGATGGCCGTGAACAGCCGGTCGCCTGATGTCCCGGCCTTGCGCTTGGCATAGACGGCGCAGTGGACCCAGGTGTAATACACACCTCGGGTGGTGGCAAAGTTGACGAAGTTCGTTTGGGTGTCGAAAACCATGTTGGTCACGCCGAAATCCTTCAACTCGGCGACTCTGCTTGGTTTGATCGGTTTTTCACCGCTGGAGAGGTTGATCCAATAGATTCGTCCGGGTTCATCGACTGGCGTTGCCGGCTTCCCTAAGCCCAGTGTTTTAAACTCACTGTCGGCAAAGGTCCCGACTACCAAAGTTGGCGATTTGGTAGATTTGTTAGGCTGAGGACTGAATGCCATGCTGGTGATCCGCTCTCCGCTCAGTGCAATGTTAGTCCACGTTTCGCCTGCGTCACGGCTGATGAACAGGCCTTTGGTTTCCCCGCCAGCGACGACAAGATCGGGATCTTGGGGGCAGAACATGACAACCTCGCCGAACAGCGTGGTGGGGCCGCCGCCATCAAAGTCGATCTCGCGTGTCACCAGCTTCCATGATTCACCACCATCCTCGCTGCGCAAGAGCCCGCTCTGCAGCTCGCCGCCGACGACGCTGCCGCCGGCGCGGAGAACGATGGAATGGTTTTCGGGGTGCACCGCCACCGAGCGAACCGCCATGGCATCAGGACTGGATAGCCCGCGATTCACAAGGTCCCAGCTGTCACCGCGGTCGGTGGATTTGAGCAATCCCCTGTCCGTGCTACGAGCATACAGGGTCTCAGGATTGTTCGCTGCCTGCACCAATGCTGTGATTCGATTCTCGATGTGGAGATCTTCCTTTCTAGGTTTTTCACGCAGCTCTCTGGGAACGCTATTCTCCAGCTTGATCCGGTCGACGGTACCCTGGAATAGGCTGCGGCTCTTGTTCGGTCCCGACCGGAAACAGACACCTGCATAAACTTCCTTCGGAGCATGTGTGGCAAAGCGTTCATCAGCCAGCTGCCATGCTTTTCCGTCCGCCGAAGTGAATGATTGATATCGCCGTCCCCGTCGCACCAGTCTAAGCCAGCGGTGAGCCGCTTCGAATGAGGCGATGCTCTTGTTGCTTCCGGCCAGGTCAGGGAAATCCTTGCCGCCTTTCATCTTTCCTTCGGCAGTCAGGAAGACGCTGATTTCAGAATGGTAAGGACTCCTGTCCGTGATTCGCACTTTGGGATTCGAGTGCTTGGACAAGACTGAGAGCCCAAGCCAGTTCGACGGCCACAGGCCATTCTCTTTGGAGCTCAGCGGCATGTCCGCAATCCGCGCGCTGAGAGTGAAGTCCCCGGCGACCGTCTGGTGCACAAAACCAAACCCCTCTCCCATGAAAGACGCGCTGTCGGTTTCGCCCCGGACCGCGAGGGGGAAGCCGCCCTTTAACATGCTATCGAACTGCCACGGTTCTGCGATTCGATTTCTCGCTTCGAGTTCCAATTCGTTAGCGGAGTCAATGGAGTGGCCGTCGCCAAACCAGAGCCGCGCCCAGAGCAGATTCTGACCTTCGGGCAGCAGGACTTCTATCTCCACATTGCCCCTGTCATCGAAATCGGCACCACGCTTGGTCGTCAGTAGTACCTTGCCGGCAAACAGCTGCAATTTCTGGATCGATTGCTCACGCCGCTCGATACCAACCTGAATCCTCGCCATGTTATCCTCCAGTACGCCGGCTGAAACGGCGCTATTCAGCACCAGCGTAGCCGAGGGGATGTCAGCGCTATCGTCGCAACTCAAATCCTCCCTCGCCAGCTTGCGCATCTCGAAGCCGGGACCCTCCCAAGAGATGGCAATTTTGGCGGTGGTCGATTGTCTGCTGTTGCCATCATTAGCCCCCTTGAAATACTCCAGCTCAAAAGCACGCAGCCCTTTGCTCAACGCGAGCGAGTAGAGGGTTTGGGAGGTGCTGTGAATGCCGTCGTTTTCTGCCACCAGCTCGCCGTCGACATAGAGGCGGCTGCCGTCACTGGTGCCTGCCGAAATCACATACAGGCCATCGGCTGGAACACGGAGGTAGCCCTTGTAGCGAATTGCGTAGCCGGTGGCACGATCCTCCCGCACGGTGTCGTCCAGAGTCTTCACGTAACCTTGCTTGACCGGCTTCAGCGTTGCGAAATCGGGTAGCTTCTGCCACGTCTCACCGTTTGGATCTTCGTAGTAGACGTAGTTTAATCCGGCTCGAATTCTGCTCTCGGCCGCAGTCGCTGGCGCTGGAATCGTGATATTCTTGACGGGGATGACCACGGCTACTTGCTGGTCGAAAATATCGGTCACCGTCAGTCTTATCGATTTCGCATGAACCTTCGTGTCCAGTCGCTTGCTGATGATGTGTGGAGCGGCATCCTCCCAGGTGGCAAGCGCTTGCCCGTTTGCATCGCTACCCGCGAAGGCCTCGAGCTTGTAGCCGAGTTGCGGTGACGCGCTTTGCGGGATCGTCCACTTCACGCTCACCTGCTTGCCCCACGCATGCGCCTGCGCTTGATCGATCGCTGGTTTGTCGAGGGTCGGCGTGGCCGCTTGCTTGGTGCGGTAGAAGGTTTGTTCTTGCTTCGCTCCGCCGTCGGAGCCCGCGCGGTCGAAGCGGACGATGGTATCGTTCTCGATCAGTTTGAATTTTCGCTCGTCGTTCGCGCTGAGCGGCGAGTCGTGCCACTCGCCGTCCAGGCGACAGTAGCCGAACCGGCGCTCGAAGGCACGCGGGGTCGACTCCGGCGCGAGTGCCTCGACAAATCCGCTGTTTGCCTGAAATCCTGTGACCGCCTTTGGGATGCGCAACACGCTGTGGGTGTACCATTTGTTCTGCTCAATATCTTTGACCCACCAGCCGACATTGGTTTTCCCCTCGGCTCCCCGGGTGGGCGGAAAGGTTCGCATCACCATGCGGTACCATGAGTTCGGACGCTGGAAAGTGGGCGCCCCGTTCGCCCCACCCTTGCTGCCTTCCGCGCCGAAGCCCTTAGCATAAAATTCCGGCCCCTCATAGACGGACTCCGTCACACACCAATAGGAGGTGAACATCCCAGGTATTTTGTCGGGACCGTGCACCGCCACGCCGCCATACAGAGCGGAGAATTTCGGATAGAAACTCATGTACCAGAAGCAATAGTAGGTGCCCGCGTCCCAGACAGGCCAACGCAGGTCGTTCATGACAATGTCCGAGCCCGGTTTGATATTTGCCTGCCAGTTGGTGGCCTTGGCAGTGGGGATTAATAGTAGAAACCCCAAGCCGATGAGCCCGGCCAGAGCCAAACTGCGGCCGCGTCGTGCACAATTCACAATATTCATTTTCAAATTCTTCCTAGTATTTCACCGATCAGGGGGAATTGGCCAGAACGAAACGGATCCCCTCTACTTGATCAACGATCATGCTCCAAAAGGTCGATGATTATCGACCAGTCTGCCAACTCCCCCGATAGAAATCCCGGTCATCCGATTGCGGGGAAACGAGTGAATCGACTCGCACCTTAATGACGGGAGTCCCCTGCCCTTGCGCTGGAGATCGATCGAGCTCGCGATAACGACTTGGCGGCAGCGGCGACCAATCGGCAAGGTCGTGGCTCTGCTCGACGACCATGGTGCAGAGACCTGAATCGAGTGGGTAAGGCGAGCTGAAATCGGCGTAGAACGCTCCTCCCTCTGCAATCACTACGGCATTCAATTCGGGCAACGACGCCGCATCGCGCGGATCTGTTTGAAATCGGTACTCGTCTAGGTTGGAAAATCCATCGTCATCGGGATCGGCGTCGTCAGCTGAAATCGCCGGATTCGCAAGCTCTGCCACGGTGAAATGCTCCCCCAGCCAGGTGGCTTGGTCAGCGAACACCCGCACCGTGGCGCTGGCAGTGATGCCACCGTCAAGCGTGAGCGTGTAGGTCGTGTCGACCGCCGGGTTCACCTCGAGATAGCCGATCCCGTCAACGGTCAACGCGACGACATCCCTTGCGTCGATCGTGATCGAACTTGGAACATCCACGTCCCAGCGCAAGGTTGTCGATCGGCCAGCCACGATCGCGGGCTGAAGCGCGAGGAAGGAATTGATTGCTGCCGCTATGGGCACGGCCGTGGCGGTCTGTCCTTGTCGGATCTCCGATACGGCGTCATCTCCATAGGAGATCTCGACTCGATAGCTCAACCCAAGTTCGTAGATTGGCAAGCGCACCAGGTTGCCCCTCACGCGGATGGCATAGATCAGGCGATCATCGGTCTCATCGTAGACAGCGACCACCGCCTGCTTGCGCCACGCGGTGTCCACGGTTGGGAGGTATCCTACCGGTGTTCGGCCGTCGTTGTCGGACTGCGAGATAGTGATCGGCCAATCAGGGAACTGTGATCCGGTATTCGGATACTCGGGATCAGCATGCAGCGGCCAGCACTCGAAGGTGACGCGGCGGGTTGTCTTGTCGATGCGGACGATCCCGTACCCAGCCCCACGATCATGCAGATTGGGTGGATTGATGCCGCGGGTTCGGTTGTGGTATTCTAATGGATTGGCGGCTGCCAGAATGCGCACGTGAGCAGGGGCCTGCGCGTCTAGGTTCGCTTCGCCACTCGGGAGCGTTCCCGTCCCGTCGAAGAAAAAGTCTCCCGTGTAGGGACTGATCACGTTCGTCCGTCCGCCCCGATTGTGCACCGGGTCCCAGCAGCGCGGAAAGAAATTGCCGATGGCTGGAAAGGTGAACGAGTAACCCGCATCCCCGGGGTCATCGATGCCATGCTTCGCGACGCTGGCCAGGTGTTGATCACCTGCCAACTGGAACATCCGCGACTGCCGCAGCAAGCCCCAGGCCTCGTTGCGACGATGCACTGGCCAACCGTGCGAATCCTTGTCGTTCAGACCAAAATTGTATCCGCTAGCCGCGTGCGTGTGCAGATTTCCGAAGGGAGATTGTGACACGACGCACTTGATGTCTTGTCCCTCCCAATCCGTCGTCCACGCGCGGAGGAAGTCCTTCTGTCGATCGCCCAGCAAGAACTGCTGTCCGAGATCAGCTGGCGGATTGTTCGGCCCGGTTTTAAATTTACGATCCTCGAGGACTGCAAAGCCAACGCGCCCGTAGATGAGACCGGTAAAGTAGACACCAATCCCCTGCGCAATCGGGGGTGCCGGTTGCGTCGGATGATAGGGGTCGGCGTCCGGGAGGTGGCTGGTCTGCGTGCGGTCGACCAGTTTCACCCACGACGCCGGCTCCTCGTAGCCACCATCGTTCTGAGTCGCTGCGGCCACACCGCCTTCACCCCAAAGGTTCCCCTGGTAGATATCATGATCGTCTGGCTCGACAATCGCAGGCATCTGCCGGGTCATCTCGCGTGCCTGCAATGCCCAGAGATACCACTTGTAGAGATAGTCGTGCTGGCGATTAAAATCGCTTCCGCTGTCCTCGGGTGTCGGCTGCCCCTCGTAGATCTGATCACCATTGGCGATGAAAATGTCCGGGTCGTGCTTGGGTAGATGAGTGAATGCTAGGGTGTGCGGTTGCCAGAGGCGGACTGGCGACCAGTCAAAATTATTCGACTGCACACTGCCATCCGCAATCCGCTGGCAGGTAGTGGCGGCGACCACGATCTCGTTCTTGTCTACTGGGTCGCGCCGGACGGTTCCTGCCCAGAAGAACGCTTCCCCCCCGATGTCGACCCGGACGCGATAGTCGGTGTCCACCTGGTCGTCCCAGTCGGGGATTTTAAACGTCGCCGTGTACGACGAAAGGTTGTCGGTATTGTCAATCGGTGCTGTCGCGATCTGCTCCCAGCTGCCTGCGTTGTCAATTTCGAGAGCCACCGCCGAGGCACTCCCCAAGTCCAATGGCGACAACTGGGCTGTCAGCTTCAATGTTCCCCGACTAAGCGTGTAGAGTGTCGAGACGATTGCCAGATGCCTCTCCGGTTCCGGGTTTAAATCCGAGCCACTCGCGGAGTAATCGTCGAACCAAAATCGCGCGTCATTCCCACCACGATGGGAGAGCAGCCCCAGCGAACCAATCACTTGATCTGACGGGACACCCGCCGTGACACTGCCCAAGAGCGAACCCGCCGAGTCAAAAGCCTCCAGCGTCAGATCGTAATCACCCGTCGTGGGATTGTACGCCGCGTTCAGTTCGAGGCGCGTGTCTGCCCCAAAACCTCCAGCCGCCACCGCACCAAGCGCCAAGGTCGACACCGCATTCTTACTCATGTCTTCGATGATCAAGCGCCCGTCGCCACGCAGCCCCGCGAATAGCCCGAAGTCCCGCCCGAGACCATCGTGCACCAGCAGCGCGCCGCGCCAGTCGAGGTTCGGGCCAGCGCCGAGCAGAAATCCACTGCGAGCGTTGGTATTGTTGTTGCCGGCGTTCAATCCGGTTCGCACGGAGAAGGAGAAGCCACCGCCATTGCCGCGAATCGTCGTCCCGACACGATGCAAGGTGCGCCGATCGCGCCCACCGAGGATGCAATCGACACGCCCATTCGCCACCCGCCAATCGTGCAGCCGATTCGCCCAGTAACCGGGACCTGCCCAGACCTGATCGGGCGTCGCTTCCCAATCGTCGTCGAAACTCCCCGATGGCGCATCGCCTGGCCACGCATCCAGGCGCACGTTGTCGACTGATTGGAAATTCCCATCGCCGACATCGCCAGCGCGAAATTGAATTCCCAGCGACTGCCCGGCAAAGGCGTCGAGCGCCGCGGCCGACACCGCGAGGTGGTAGTGGTGCCAGATCCCGGGTGAATTCGATTTGAACGCGTAGCTGCGACTGGCGACCACCTGCCGATCGCCGACATACAATTCCGCCGTCAGGTCACGCGGCGCACCAGGCTCGACCACCGTTCCGCGTTGGAGCAAGAATTCATCCAACCTGCCAAATCCACCAGTCGCCCCATTGCCATCGACCCCTTCAAAAAAAGCGAATAGCCGTTTCCCGGCGGAGCTTGCTGGAATCGGGTCGAACACGTCCACCTGCGGCTGAAAGGAAAGGTTCTGAGTCGACAGCGCTGAGAGTTTCGTCTCGATGATCGTCCTTGACCCGGAAGGGGTATTGTCTGCGGTCGTGAACAGCGACACCCCAACCCGGTCGGAGGGATCGTTCCAGTTCGAACCGTCGACCCACTGGTAGCTGATTTGAAATACCTCCCCGGCGGCGAGGTCGTGCCCGGTGTCGATGGCAAATTGGCGGCTACCGTTTTGATTCATCACCGCATTCGGAGTGCCATCGAGTGTCAGCCCAAGCCGCGTTGCCTGCGACGAGTTGCCTGCGGTGCCAATATTGAACCACTCTGGGGTCTCGTCAAAGTTGCGCCCGTCAATCCCCGAGGTGTCCGCGTTGAAATCACCGTTGATTACACCAGCTCCGACCAGCGTAAGATCTGGCGCAAACCCACCAGCCGACCCGTTCTGGCCGAAGATGGCGGCATCGAAGCGCAGTGAGAAACTCTCGCCCGGAGCGATCAGGTGCTCGCTCGATTGCCAGACGGCCTGGCTGTCTTCAAAACTGATCCTCCAACCACCGTTGCCGTAGTCGGTGTTGTCATTGATCATTTGTCCGCCATCGGACTCCCACCCGATCACCGAGGAATCCGAGATCAGCACGCGATCAACGCCGTTGTTGATTTCCCCCCCTGGATTGACGATAGCGATCGGCTGCGCACAGGCAGTCGACGTGCCGATCAAGAAGCATAGCCTAGAAAAAAGTTTCATGGAAGTTAGGGAGCGGGGATGGTTAGCGTCAAAAACAGGTGGGTGCCTGAAACAAGTGAAAGCGGAACGATTGCAGTGATCTCATCACCCTCAACCAGAATGGAAGCCCCTCCTTCCCCATCGATCAGCCGCAGCCATTCGCTCAGGTCACCGCTGTAGCGAATCCCAAACGCGTAACCTGCAGCCTCGGGGCTGCGGTTGAAGCGGAATGTCGCCACCGAATCAGTAGCGCTTACTTCTGGCAAATAGCCCCGAGCATTCATGTTCGCATTCGGAGCACCGAGGAAGAAAGCAACGCCGTTGGCGACCCCATCGCCATTCGGATCCGCATCGAAGCCCGCGTCTGTCGAGCTTAGCCCGGAGGTGATCTCCGCCCAGGTCACGTAGGCGTCAGGCGCACGAACTAAAGCGACCTGATTACCGGTGAACGCGTAATCGATCTCGTAGCCCGGAGGTAGCCCTCTGACCTGATCGAATCGGCCAATCAATTGCCCGTAGCTAGCCAGCACGTTGAACTCCGATTGCGGAATCCCGCTCAACACCAAATCGGCTCCAACAAGATTCAGCGATCCGCCGAAATCGATCCGATCGGCGCTATCGAGGTCTACTTGGAACGCACCTTCCAAATTGGTATCGGCAAGCACCGTGCCGGTCCCAGTCAAACTGCCGCCACCCGCCACTATCAGTGAGGACAGACCATTCAGGCTCGCTGAATCGAGCCGCAGTATCCCATCCTCCACCACCACCGCCGCGGAGAACGGATGCGTTCCACCTAGGGTCAACGTCGACGTCCCGCGCTTCACGATGCCTGCCGGATGCGCCTCATTGTAGTCGCTGATCTCACCACTAATCTCCAGCCCAGAGCTGCCATCACCACTGACCACCAGATTCCCCCAAGGGATCAGCGCGGTCTCGATCGAGAACGAGAAATCGCTCGCCGTCGCATTGTTTTCGATCATCGGAGCGTCCCCATCGTGCGACGGAGCGAACAGTAGGTCATTGCCAGTGATCCTCGCGCGGTGCGTGCCGCTGTTGCCGTCACCCGTGAGTTCGATCCGGTTCAGCATGAACGTCTCACCGGTCGCCCGGCGCATGTCGTTGTCGGCATTGTAGGAAAACTCACCCGCCACCGGAAACTCGAGCACCGCCCCGGAAAACGCATCGAGTTCAAGCAAGGTATCAGTTTCTCCACTGTCTGTGTCTACCCAAGCTCCGGTCGTCGACCAGGACTGCGTGGAGATCCCACCACCGCCGTCCGACATGGAGCCACGTTCAATCCGCACATCATCGACGCGGGCAAACCCACCCGCACTGCCATTGCCATCCACGCCGACGAATGATACGAACAGGCGTTTCCCAGCCTCGCCAGCGCCCGCCGTGTAAACATTCTCAGCGAACTCGTAAGCACTGTTAGCAGTCGAAGGTTCGGAAAGCACTTGAGCAGACGCGGCAATATTGCCATCGATCGTGTCATCATCCGTGGTGTAAAAAGTGAAGCCGATCCGATCTGACCCATCCGACCAGCCAGAGGCATCACGCCACCAGTAGCTCACGCGGAACAGCTCCCCTTCGGCGAGGGCGTGCCCGGTGTCGATGGCCGCGACGCGTCCACCACTTTGTGAGATCACAGCATTCTGCGGGGTGTCCCGACCGAGATTGGTGCGGATGAAGGATTCCTGCTGCGTGCCGCTGCCGATATTCGTCCAATCATCTGCCTCGGCAAATCCATGCTGATCGGAGTCGAAGGCCGGGCTCTCAAAGCCACCATTGCGTGTCCCCGGCGCCACCAAAATGAGATCCGCGGTGAACCTCTCGCCGCTCACCGAAACCGGAGCAAAGCGGAAGCGATCGTTGCGATTGATCGAGTTGGCACCCGCGCCGAGCCCGTGGAAACGAGGTTTGACGAAGCCGACTTCATGCTCGGTAAGGATGGCTAGCATCTCCGCAACCACGTCTGGATTCAAGGCCGCCACGTTCGCCTCATCGGTCTCATCCACGTTGATCGACAGATCGAACAGCTCGGGCGCTGCCGCGTCATCGCGCGTTAGCTTCCAATCGCCCATGCGGATCCCGTACCTTCCCCGACTCCGCACCACCACCGCCTTATGCGGCACGCCAGTATCCATCCCATTAACAAACGGAAGCAGATTCACCCCATCGATCTCGTCACTGAGCGGAGCCCCGCCAGCCAATTCATGACAGGTCGCGAGGACATCGATCGAGTGCACCGGAGCCGAGTAGCTCGATCCAGCAGCCGCCGTCACACCTGCCCCAGCCATGATCATCGGCACGCGAATCCCCCCCTCGTAGGTCGAACCCTTGAAGTCCCGCAACGGCGTGTTGCGTGTTCCGATCCCGGAGGCACCGCCATTGTCGTTGATGAAAATGATCAAGGTATCGTCCGTCAGATCGATCGAGCCATCTCCTGCAGGATCAGCGATCTTGTCCATGATCCGGCCGATCTCTTTGTCCATCGTGAACACCATCGATCCGTAGTTCGACGAGATTCCCGGCTCATTGCGATCTGGTGAGGCGCCGATGGGCGAATGCGGGGCAGTGAATGAGACATAGAGAAAAAACGGTTCCTGATCGGCATAGTGCCGATCGAGGAAATCGACGGCGCCCTGGCCGAAGGTATTGGTCACGTATTCCCCGGCGTGCATCGCCTCGACATCGTTGTTCACCTCGAGCCCGTTGGGATCCAGCGACATCTCGCGCACGGCCCGTGTCTCATCACCTGCTGTCGGCCCGACCTGGTAATTCCTCGACCCTCGCAGAATGCCAAAAAACTCGTCGACGCCCTGCCGCGGTGGCCGATTTCCTGGCGTCGTCACAACGCCTCCCACGACGATGTCTCGTATGCCACCGACGTGCCACTTGCCAATCGCTCCAGTCGTGTAGCCACGTGCCCGCATCCGCTCGAAGATCGTGACGTCTTCCGCGCGCAAGCCTTCGAAGTTCCCGTTCGGGTCAGTGAGATTGTTGATGTTAAATTCGTAACCGATCCGTTGCTGGTAAGAGCCGGTCATGATCGCAGCTCTTGACGGCGAGCAGACCGCCGCGGTGTAGGCATTCGTAAACAACACACCACGATCACGCAGCCGATCCAAGTTCGGCGTCGGCACCGGGGACGTCGCCTGCCCCGGGTTGATGGATTGAGTGTAAGGATCCATGAACCCCCAGTCGGCGAACCCGGCATCGTCCGAGATGATGAAAACCACATTCGGTTGCTGGGCTTGGACATGGGAGATCCCGACGAAGGCAATGAGGAGAAGAATTCGTAGCAACATCCGTAAATTCTTGCTTAGTTGGGAGGCGATTCCTAGATTTTCCGCCCTAAGGGCACCTCCGGAAACCTGCTGTGGAAATGGGGCGCAGAGAAAATTCCCGCTGGCGAGGCGATAAACGCTAAGCTATCTGGTGATAGTGGGCGCTTTAGCAACGAAGACAGCGGGGATTTTATC
>JBLHKE010000126.1:0-13571 GCA_047619485.1 Verrucomicrobiales bacterium
TGGAGCTTGATAAAATCCCCGCTGTCTTCGTTGCTAAAGCACCCACTATCACCAGATAGCTTAGCGTTTATCGCCTCGCCAGCGGGAATTTTCTCTGCGCCCCATTTCCACAGCAGGTTTCCGGAGGTGCCCTTAAGGGCCTGTAAAGCCGATCACTGCCTGCTCGGAACTATCAGTCCTCCGCGAGTAGCGGCACGAATGCCTTCTCCATCAGCTTGCGCTGCCAGTCCATGAACAACTCCTGCACCTTTTCCTCACTAGGCTCAGCGGCGAGTTGTTCAAGTGTGGCTTTGGCGGCAATCAGGGTCTGGTCGATCCCAAGATCCTCTGCGACGCGATCGCGATGAAGCTTCAACTTGGAAAAGCGGGAATCGGTACGGGGATCCTTGCGGCGACGCTCTCGCTTGGGAATCGTCGGCCATTCGTCCTCCCCTGCCTCTTGTGCCTTGCGGACAGCTTTCCAAAATCGATCGCTTACCGGACGTGGGAAACGCGCTGGCAGGCTTGGATTCTCCCCGGCATCAAGTTGGCCGACGATGTTCATGATCATCTCGTTGTTCATGATCTTGAAGGGCGGGCGGTCGCGGCGGCTGGCCTCATCATCGCGCCACAGCCATACCGTGCGAAGGTAGTGCAACGCACTTCGCTCGAGACGTCCCCATCCCTGGATCCGCCAGACCTGGTCAGGATCCTTCCCGGTGCGTCCCAACACCGTCTTACGGGCGTTGATACAAGATTCGACAAACCAATCGGTGCGCCGGAGCGCCGCGACATGCGATTCGAGCACTTCGGTGATCGGGAGCAGGTAGCGCACGTCGTTGACGGCATACTCGAGCATCTTCTCCGGGAGTGGGCGCTTTCCCCAATCGGCCTTCTGCGACTGCTTCGACAATTTGATATCGTAGTAGTGGGCGACCAAGTTGGCGAAACCGAACTGGCGCAATCCGATTAGGCGCGCCGCGGTTTGCGTGTCGTAAATCAATTCTGGAACGCGGTTGAAGGTGCGTCGCAACATCGTCATGTCGAAATCAGCGCCATGCATCCAGACCTTGGCCGTTTCGATAAAATCGATGAGCGGAGTCATCTCCTCCGGGCTCATTGTCAGCGGATCGATCAAAGCAAACCGCCCACGGCACCCGAACTGGATCAGGCAGAGCTTCTCCTCGTAGGAATGCAGACTATCTGCCTCGGTGTCTACAGCGCAGACGCACTCGGCCGGGTCGCCGAAACTCTCAAGGAATTCGACGAGGGTCTTTGCATCCTCGATGTAGGTGTGCTCGTTGGGAGCGATTGCTGGAGGGGCGACAACGCCCTCCGGTTCATTTCTTTCGGCCTTGGATTCTGGCATGCGCTAGCTTTCCTAATTCGGTTCCTGTGGGTTCTATTACGATCGCGACTCTACTTTAGTCCCGCCAAAAGCAATTCGGCGTTCGATCTCGTGTTCTCGATATTGTGGATCAATTTTTCCATCGCCTCGCCGCCCGGGAGTTGGGCCAGCTGCCGACGGATCATGCCAATCCGTTTAAATTCATCTGGGTGATATAACAGATCATCCTTGCGAGTTCCAGACTTCTGGATGTTGATCGCCGGGAAAATTCGACGCTCGAGTAGTTCGCGGTCGAGCTCGAGCTCCATGTTACCGCTCCCCTTGAATTCCTCAAAGATCACGTCGTCCATGCGTGCACCGGTATCAATCAGCGCCGTCGCGACCAGCGTCAAACTGCCGGCCTCCTCCGTGTTGCGGGCGATGTTGAACAGGCGGCGCGCCTTCTGCAGGGCACCGTGATCGATCCCGCCAGACCCAGTCTTACCTTTGCCTTTGGTGAGTCCGTTGTAACCCCGGGCGAGACGGGTCAAACTGTCCATGAGGATGACGACATCCTTGCCGATCTCCACCAGGCGCTGGGCTCGCGCTGCCACCAGTTCGGCGACCTGTACGTGGCGCTCTGGCGCTTCGTCAAAGGTAGAACTGTAGACGTTGGCTACTCCGCTCTCTTCGAAGTCGGTCACCTCCTCCGGGCGTTCGTCCAAGAGAAGTACGATTACCTCGGTCTCCGGGTGGTTGCGCGAGATCGCGCCGGCAATCTCCTTGAGGAGAATCGTTTTGCCTCCACGTGGCGGAGCGACGATGACGCCCCGCTGCCCCTTGCCCAACGGTGCGATGATATCGACGGCGCGCGGGCTGACCGATCGGCGCTCGGGATCCTCGAGCACTAATCGTTCGCGCGGCGAAAGCGCGGTAAGTTTATCGAAAGCGGTGGGGCGCTCCCATTTCCCGCTCTCGATCCCCTCCACCTCGGTGACCTCGTCAACGGAGATGAATTTCTCGCGCTCGCGCGGTGCCCGGGCGACCACGCGGACCAGGTTGCCGTTCTGCAAATGGTGGTCGCGGATCAGGTTCGGCGAGATGTAGACGTCATCCGCGTGCGGAGTGAAATTGAACGCTGGCCAGCGCAGGAAGCCGAAACCGTCCGTGGTGATTTCCAGGATCCCCTCGGCATCGATCTTCGTCCCCCGATGCCCCCAGCTGGTGAGAATTTCAAAGATGAGATCGTGCTTTGACGAAATGCCGCCAACCCGCAGGTTCATCGAGCTGCCTAGTTCGTAGAGTTCTGCGACCGAGCGCTGCTGGAATTCGGCGAGGTCGACCCGCTCCGGCGGCGGCGGTCCAGGGATCGGTTCTGGCTCCGGTTCGGGCTTAGGCTCCGGCTTAGGCTTAGGCTCCGGGGCTTTTTTCTCGTCCCCAGTGTCCGGTCGACCCTCGCTCTCCTGCTTCGAGGCAGCACGCCCCCCTGCAGCGGAAGCACCGGGATTAGAATCGCCCCGCTCACCGCGCTCACCCCGTTCGCGGCGCTTCCTCCCGGAGCGATTACGAGAACTACGCCGGCGGCCGCCAGCCTCTTCTGTGGAATCCGAATCACTTTTTGCGGCCCTTTTGTCAGCCTGCGTTTCGGTGGCCGGTTGGTTCTCACCGTCCGGCGAGTCCAGTTCCTTGTCCGCGACACCGCCATCCGGTGGATCAGCATCCTTCTTTTTTCTCTTCGGGCGATCCTCAGATTGCTTCTTCGGAGTCTTCTTTTCGTCAGATTTTTTCTTTGGCTTGGCTTTCTTTTTCGCCTTGGGCGTTGCCGTCGTTGCCTCGATCACCTCACCTGCATCACCATCCCCGAAAGGTAGTTCGGGAATTTCATCGATCAGTTCTGCAACCGGCTTCTTCTTGGTGACCTTCTTCTTCGAGATCTTCTTCTTAACCTTGACCGTCTTTTTCACGGTCTTCTTGGTAGTGGTCTTCTTTGCTGCTGACTTCTTCTTGGCAGCGGTCTTCTTTGCCACCTTCTTGGTGACAGACTTTAGTTTAGGATCTTTTTTTTCTTTCTTAGCCATTGGGTAAAATCGTTTATTTGCTGTTCGAGGCGCGCTAGGCGCCCCTCGTTCCAAAGCACCACGTCAGCCCGCTCCATTTTTTCGTTGATGGGCATCTGGGCAGCGATGATGTTTTTCGCTAGGTCTTTGGGGAGTCCGCGCGTATCGGCGAGGCGTCTGATCTGGGTCTCGGGGCTTGCCGCGAGGGTGATTGAAAGATCGTGTTCGAAACGGTAATCAGATTCGAACAATAGTGGGATGTCTGCTAGAAGGACGCGTTGATCCGCCGAAGCGGAAAGTCGCTGTCTCTCATCCTCATATCTCTTCCTGACGACGGGATGCAAGATGTTTTCGAGTGTTGCACGCTGCTGAGCGCTATCGAAAACCTGCTCCCGGAGCCGGGGCCGATCTAGTTGGCCATCGGACGATAGGACGGAATCTCCAAATTCCTGAGAGATCTTTGCCACAATGTCGGGATTTGTCAAGAGCTGCTGGACAGCAGCATCGGCATCAAATAAAACACTACTCGCGGGCAAGGCTTTGAGTAAAAATTGAGCCGCGGTGGATTTCCCCATGGCGATGCCGCCAGTCAGTGCAATGACGAATGATTCGGGCATTCTAGAGGTTTGGCTAGCCAGTGGGCTAGAGCGGAGGCGGAATCGTTTGGAGGGAGAAGATCCAAGAGCGAATCGTGAGCTGATTCTGATCTTCTCGGAAGGCTCACAAAGGTGATCTTTAAAACGACTGAGGGCGAGGGAATTTTCATTCCCTCGCCCTCAGCGAACCTTGATTTGTTTCGGGTGAACTCTAACGCGGGAAGAGATCGCCTGTAGGACCAGCAGCGCCACCAGCAGCAGCAGAAGGAGCTCCGCTGCGTGGGTCGAGGTCGTTGATGTTGCGACCAGATGGGTCGATCAGGCGAGCCGTCACGAAGATCATCAAGTTGCGCTTGAAGTGGTTCTCAGCCTGGGAGCGGAACAAGCGACCGATGAGTGGCACATCTCCGAGGAATGGCACCTTATCGTTTGTCTCCTGGACGTCCTCGCGGATCAGACCACCAACAGCGACCGTTTGACCGTCCCAGATGGTGACGTTGGTCTGGAGGCTGCGGACGGAGAACACCGGCTGCAGGATGCGGTTGTCAGTGAGGGTCACCTGCACCGGCTGGCCGAGTGCGTTGGTCGCCGAAGTCTGGATCGGAGAACCGTAGTTGATGAATCCTTCGAATTCGACCACTTCAGGGGCAAGGTTGAGGCTGATGGTGAAACCGTCAGCATCGACGTTTGGCTCGACCTCCATCGTGACACCCACGTTGCGGACATCGAATGCGGTCGGGTTTGCTGGGGTGACAGGGAAACCGCCACCGCTGCTCTGGTTGCCGCCGCCGCCGAATAGGCCACCGCCGCCACCGTTGTTGCCACCGAAGGTCTGTGGGATCTCTGGTGGATCGTATTCAGTCGGGTAGATGAACTCGCGAATGATCTCGATCTTGGCACGCTGGCCAGCCGTGGTCACAACGCTCGGGGCGGACATGAGGTCAGCACCTTTCTTCTGGCTGAGAGCACGGATCACGACCTGGAACTGCGGGTCGGTGAAAACACCTGCGACACCGAAGACACCTGGAGTAACGCCGGTCGTATTGGAGACTGCATTGAGCAAGCCATCGATCGCGTTGGTCTGGATCGCTGCGCTACCGCTGCGGAGGCCGCCGGTGAGGGCCGTGCCACCCACTGGGACGTCTGAACCTGGAGGCGTGAACGGGTAGTTCGTCGCATCGGCACCACTGAGGCCACCGCTGCCGAAGGCGCCCTTCGAGCCTGGGATGTTGAAGCCACCGAGGAGCCAGTCGAAACCAACTTCGTCAGTGTTCTCTTGGGTCACCTCAACGAACTTAGTCGTTACGAGGATCTGCTTCTTCACATTGTCGCGGATACTATCGACGAAGACCTGGATCAGATCGACGTTTGGAACCGTGTTGCGCACCACCAACTCGGAGGTCGAAGCGATGTAACTAGCGGATGCGCCTTCAGGGAACGGAACACCAACGCCTTCGAGCACCTCGCGGGCTGTCGGACGGCGCTTGAGGCCTGCCGAGGCACCACCACCGCCACCGCCACCGAAGGGATCATCGACCACAGCACCGCCGTCATCGCCGCCAGCGCCACCTTTGTTGAGGAAGTCTGGTGGCACGCGGAAGGACGAAGTGATCAGCTGACCGGTATCGTCGAAGCCGGGGATAATGACCACCGCGAGCGGATCGAGCTTGTATTTCAAGCCAGCTAGTTCGGTGGTAAACTTGAGTGCTTCACCGAGTGGGACGTTGGACAACTGGAGGTTGATCGGGGTGCCACCAAGGCCATCTGGGACAACTCCGTCACCAGCGGCTGAAGCACCGCTGGCCTTGATGATAATGTTAACACCCTTCTGACCTTCCGGGCTGCTAACGTCGAGCTCCTGAGCCTGACGGCGGAGGAAATCGACGGCTTCCTCGATCGTCGCTTCAGTGAAGTCGATGTTCGGGATAATGATGGTCTTGAGTTTCTGACGGATGTATTCAATGCCGTCGGACGAGGTCGCTAAGCCGCTGCGGTCAGGACCACCGAAGCTGACAGTTGGAACTGCCCACTCCCAGAGTTCGTCGACCTGGCTGAGCATCTTGCCGCGCATGTGATCGCGGGAAGTCTTGAAATACTGCTGGCGAGAAAGTTCCACCTGCTCCATCCCGCGACGGGCAGTCTCGTTGTATTTGTCGATGCGCAGGACAGCGTTGTATTGCTTCTCGGCATTGTCGTAGCGACCGATGTCGTAGTAACCGGTTGCCAAACGCAACAGGCGCTCGACCTCGTTGACGTCTTCGACGTGATCCTTCGTCATCGCCTGATTGTAATACTCAGGATCGGGAAGGCGGGCGAGGATGACTTTCGCCTTCTTGTGATCGGGAGCGATCTCAGGGGAGAGAACGAACTTCAGGAGTGATTCTGCCTCGGCGAAACGTCCCTGCTTTGCTAGTTCGTGGGAGTAGTCGACGGTGGCATCGGAAAGCGCGGTGGTCGCACGATCACGTGCGCCCTGTGTCATCGGTGCGCGTGGTAGTTTATCGAGAGCGGAGCGGTATTTCGCGATCGCGGCTTCGAGGTCACCCTCGGAGACGAGCTTGTCACCTTCGAGGATCTCTTCTTCCGCTTGTCGGACGCGCTCGAGACGGCGTGCAAGTTCGCGATCAGCAATCGAGTTGCCGCCACTGGAGAGGCCGTCAGATGAGATGCCGTCGGGTCCCGCCATCGCCATCGGCATGGTGGAGGGGAATAATCCCACAATCATCGACGCTCCTATGGCGAGCGGTAGGTGTCTTTGCAAAAGTTTCTTTTTGGTCATTTGGGTTGGTGAATAACGTTGGTAGCTAGCTTGATTCGCTGTTTTTATACAGTCGGTTCGGGGATTGAAAGAGTAAAATGGTGACTTGGTGATTTTTTTTTAAGGAATCCTTACTATTCAGCGTTTCCTAGGGATTTTTTAATGGTCTTCGGGTTCTTGCCCTCGGCGGTGGATTCGAGTTCCGCCGAGTCAGCAGTGATTTTCAGAATTTTCAGATCGGTGCCAGCACCGTCGAGTTTAAAAACATCGCCTTTATCATATTCGTCCTTTTTCGGGGTCATGCCCGCCCCTGGCCCATCGTAGGCGAAGCTGGCCTTGTAGACCGGGATGTCTACCTTCTCACGCTGGATCAGTTCGATCGTTTTACCGCTGGTAGAGTCGTCGACCATCACGAAGGGAACATCTTTTTTCACCCTACCGGTGGCAGGGTTGGCAACGTCCTTCTGCCCAGCTTCGAGCAACTTGAAACGGTTGGCTTCTGGGCCACTCTCAGGGAAAGTCAAGCCCATTTCTGCCCAGGACGACCACTTCTCTTCTCGGGGAAGCCTCGCGCCTGGGGGATCGATGCGCTTGATAGAGAAGGCGTTGCCTCCTGCGTTAGAGAACATCACGAGGTATGGCAAGGCAGTGATCTTGGTGAGCACTAGTTTACCAGTCGCATCCGGGTAGTCGTCCTTGTTGTTCGGATCTGTGCCACCCTCGAATTCTTGTTGATTCGAAAAACGGTCACCGTCTGGATCCATCTCGGCGACATCATTGCGCTCGAAGGGGAGCCTGTGATCCATCAGGTATTTGTTGCTGATTCCCTCGCGCACTCGCGTGCTCTCATCGAAAAGGTCGATCGGCTGCGGAGCGCCATTCTTCCAGACGATCGGGATGGAGGCGAAAAGGCGGTATTTCTTCTCGCTGTCCGTCGCAACTACGGGCTTCCACTCGCTCGGGGTATCTACATGGGTCGAAGCCTCGGTCACCTTTTCGGTTGGCGATTCCTCGAATTTTTTCCCGTCACCAATCTCAACATCTTGGAACTTCTGCCCGACGGCAAATGACTTCACGATCAGCATCGACCCAACTACTAGGGTAATGAGACCAGTGACGATGAGCAGGACGCGATCGTAGTTCTTTTTTAGTTTTTCCATTTCGAATTCTTAAGGGCGATTTTTGGGGGAGTTGGCTTCTTAGGCAGCTTTAATTGTCTTTATCAGAGGTTTTCTCAGGACTGGCTGGCTCGCGGAAGCGGACGATGTCGATCAGCAGATCGGCGCGAACCTGTTCGGTGCCGAGGATTGGGAACACATCGATCATTGCCGATCGCTTCTCCTCGAAGGCTGGCGGCTCATCCGAACCGTCATCTACTACGGCCGGAACACCGGCATCCGCATCGACCCGGGTCGGGGTGTAAGTTTTTGTGCGCGACGGGCCAGCGGGGGTTTGGTTACCGATTTTCGCCCAGCGGATCCAATAGAAGTATTCCTTATCATTGGAGAGCTTGTTGATAAGTTCGTTGATCGAATCCGGGGCTCCCGTGACCTGCATACGGATGCGGCTCACCTCGATCACATCAGCCGTTTTGACTGTTGCAGCCTCCTTGCTCGATGCCGTCTTGTCGTCACGGTTGCGGTTGCTGCGCCGGTTGTTGCGTGGCTTCTTCACTGGCTCAGCCGGCTTGACTGCCTCCAACTCCCAGGCTTCGATGAAGCGTTTGAACGCATTGACCGAGTCGACTTCGGAATCGAGGGTTAGTTTCGCGAGATGGGAGATCCCGCCGAGACTCCACTCAAGCTTCTGCAACACCTCGGTGTTGCGGGCAGTCTCGGTGCGATATTTGTCCATCCCCATGTAGAAGTTGTCGCCCATGATCACGCCAAGCTGTTTGGCTCTTACTTGGAACGGGGCGAGTTCGGCCTGAATCTTCTCACCGAACTTGGTGACGTCGACATCGGTCGGAAGCGGCTTCTGAGCAGCCTCAAGCTTCTTCATCAAGGCATCAACTGATGCGACGTATCCATCGACTTCAGTCTTTACCTTTTCGAGGTTCTCAGTGTCCGGGTGGAGCTGAGCATTTTCGAGACGGTCGAGCGTGTCGCGGGTGCTATCGAATTCACCGATGGCCGCAGAGCTCGATTTCCATGCTGAGAAGGCGAAGAATCCGAGGCCGAGGAAGCCGATGAGGGTGATCCCGCTGTAAGTAGCGAGGAAGGTGTTTTGTTTAATCCAATCCATGGTGGCGTGGTGTGGTCTAAGTGGGGGCTGGGTAAAAGGTGGTTGGCGGGTGGTTTGAGATGGGCGTCGGTGCCTACTTGCGGTCGGTCAGAACTGGTAGCTCGATCGGCTCTTTCAATGGGAAGTTGAAGCGGAACGGCTGCGCCCACTTCGTCGGATCGCTCTCGATGACGCGGCGCAATTCCTTGTCCTCCCGGTCTTCGAAATTGAAGGGGTTGCCGTCGCTGTCGTCTTTCTTGATCGCATCGAACAATGCATAGACGGATGACTGGTCTTCGCGGTAAAGCCCGTAGATGCGGATCCCGTTGATCATCTTCGGTGCGCCCTCAGGACTGGCTGACTTCCTCTCGATGGGATCGTCGGGGACGAGCGCCACCGGGTTCGAGTCTGGGCCGTCCCACAGGGTGCTCATGCTCAGTTCCTTGATCTCCTTGCCGTCGATCATCGGTTCGATCTGCGTCAGCCAGAGTTTATCTCCGGTGAACTTCGAGTTGATGTAGTTGAATAGCTCCAGATTGAAGGTACGTCCAAAGATCGCCTGACGCAGCGGTTCGGCCTTGGCCTTAGTCTCCGCCTGGCGCTTGCGTTCCTTACGGATCGCAGAGTTGATCCCCTCGAGTTCGCTGACGCGCGTGTCGAGATCGGCACGACGCTGATCAGCGAGCCCCGCCGTCTTGGTGAAATACATGCCCGCTGCGGCGAGAGTGCCGAGCAAGCAGATGCTGGCGGTGATGAGGAAAGGTTTGCGGCGTTTGATGTCGCGGCGGCGTTCGACAACGTCAGGGACGATGTCCAACTCCATCGGGCAACTAACCATGCCGCGCAAGCCGAGACCGACCAGCTCCCCGAGGTTGTGCGCATCGGCACCGAGCGTTTCGCCGTCGATCTTCGAGCCGACCGAGACGTTTTTGACACCATTGAAATACTCGACTGGGAGGTCGAGCTTCTCCATGAAGAACTCGCGCAGGTAAGGGAGCGCCGCGCTGCCGCCACAGAGGTAGACAGAAGTCGGTGCGGTGCCGCCCTGCTGGCGGTAGGCGCTGGTGGTGCGGACCACATTGGAGTGTAGCCGGGTCATCGTGTTGCGGATGACCTTGGACATGCTGGCGATTTGAGGGTCTTCGTGGTCAGCGTAGTTGCCTCCGAGTGAGACAAAACCGTCGCGAACCTTCATCTCCTCGGCCTCGATGAACGTGACGTCGAACTCTTTCGCGATGGCACTGGTCGTCGCGGCACCACCCTCCGGTAGCGAGCGGGTGAACACACGGTTTCCGTGAGCGTAGATGAGGTTGGTGGTGCGGGCACCTACATCGATGATGAGCGCCGGGTCGGTGACCTCGGAGTAATTGTAGCGGAAGGCGTTGTAGATCGCCATCGGCGCGACATCGATCCGCTGAGTCTGGAGACCAGAGGATTCGACCGCGTCGTTGATCTCATTGATGGCATCCGATTTGATCGCGACGAGGACGGCTTCCAACTCTCCCCCATCCGATCCATCGGAGACGAGTTGGTAGTCCCATTTCACCTCGTCCATCGGGAACGGCACGTTCTGCTGCGCCTCGAAACCGACGAGCTCGTCGATTTTCTCCTCGTCTAGATCCGACATTGCCGGCAGCTTCACAAACCGGCTGAAAACAGAGTGTCCAGAGATCGCGACGCGCACCGGGGCACTTTTCTGGCCAATCTTGGCAGCCAGTTCGGCGACGGCGACTTTCGTCTGGGTGACCCGCGCGGAGTCCGCTGCGGGATCCGGCATGAGTTCGGTGGATGCGTAGTCTTGGAGGACAAGCCCCCCTTTAGCTTGGCTGAAGCGCGCGAGGCTAACGCGCTGCGATCCAAGATTGAGGGCGAGCAATGGTTTCTTGTTTGCCATGTGTTTTAGTTAGGGTCGGTCAACGTGAAATTTTTCGGGGAAGCCAGCGGATAAACTCCGGCCCCCCGGTATGAGTGAGTGAGAAAAATGGGAATGGACGTAGGCCCAATGGGGAATCGTGCTATCACTTCCCCTGGACTTCGGCGTAACGATCCCACCAGAGTGGGGCGAACGGGGTCTGCGTCTTATTGAGCACCATGCCGTCCTGCTGCGGCATCTTTGTCCACCAGCTGGTCTTCGGGCTCTTGGTGGCATCGCCACCGACGACCGAACCCGACGAGCGGATCTCGACCGCGACGTCGATGTTGGATTTGCTGACGGTCGCGTCCTTACCGATGATCTTGGCGATGGTCGTTGGAGAAATGTAAGCGACGGAATACACCGTCTCCCCTTTCGGGATATTGATGTGATTCAGCGTGAGGGTGAAGACTTGGCGGTCGCCCTCCTTCGGCTTGATGGTGATGTAGTAGCGGAATTCGAGTGCGTCGATGAAGTCTTCCTTCCCCTGTTGGTCGGCTTTAAATTCGACCTCGACTTCGACCCAGGTCTTCTGATCGTCGCGCTTGCTATCAGTGCCTTGGACAGAGAAACGAGGCGTCTTGGGAGTGCCGACGATGATCTTAGTGCCAGCGACCGTCACCTTCTGCGCGAAAGCACCGGAAGTGAAGAGGAGTAGGGCAACACCGATCAGTGAAAGAATTTGGGGAGTTTTAGAAGTTTTAGCCATGCCTTTGGTAATTAAAATTAGGGGTTAGTTTTGAATCCTGATTGCACCGAGACGCTATGACCAGCAAAAAAATGAGTGGAGTTTAAAAAATTGGCGCACGTGATATTAGGCAGACCCAAAAGTGGAAGCAAGACCCAAGGCGAATTTTGTCAACTTCGGCCAATTTCCTCGCCCCCCCCCTTTTTAGCGCCCCTACGAAGGCAGCACGAGTTTAGTTTATCAGCTGAATCTCTCTGAGCCTAGCTTGAAATAGAAAACGATTAGGACAATCCCAAAAAATCCTTGAAATAGGCGATCGTCTCTTGGATTCCCTCCTCAAAATCGACCGTCGGCTCCCAACCGAACAATTGCCGCGCCAGACCAATATCAGGTTGCCGGACTCTTGGGTCGTCGGTCGGCAGCGGGCGAAAATCGATCTTTGCCTCCGGATCGATGATCCGTTGGATCGCTTCAGCGAATTCGCGGATGGTCATCTCGCTCGGGTTGCCAATGTTTACCGGGCCGTGAGCCTCACTCTGCGAGAGGCGGAAGATTCCTTCGATGAGATCTGAGACAAAGCAGAAGCTGCGCGTCTGCGAGCCATCGCCGAAGACCGTCAACGGTTCGCCGCGCAAGGCCTGGCCGATAAAGGCCGGAACAACTCTCCCGTCCTCGAGACGCATGCGTGGCCCGTAGGTGTTGAAGATCCTTACGATCTTCGTATCCATTTTGTGGAAGCGGTGATAGGCCATGGTCATCGCTTCGGCAAAACGTTTCGCTTCATCGTAGACGCCACGCGGACCGATCGGATTGACGTTGCCCCAGTAATCTTCCTTCTGTGGATGGATCAGCGGATCGCCGTAGGTCTCCGAGGTAGAGGCGAGGAAAAACTTGGCATTTTTTGCTTTTGCTAGACCAAGCGAATTGTGGGTTCCAAGAGCACCGACCTTCAGCGTCGGTATAGGGAATTCCAGGTAGTCGATCGGACTCGCAGGAGATGCGAAGTGAAAGACGTAGTCGACCTCCCCCGGGACGAAGATGTAGTTGGTGACGTCGTGCTCAACAAACTTGAAATCTGGGTTGCCGGCGAGGTGCTCGATGTTGCGCACGTTTCCGGTAATCAGGTTGTCGACAGCGATGACCTTGTAGCCTTCGGCGAGGAGCCGATCGGAAAGATGCGACCCGAGGAACCCAGCACCTCCGGTGACAACAGCTGTAGGTTTTTCTGCGGAGCGTGAAGCGTTGGCGGATGAAGTCGATGCAGTCATGGTCGGTGGCACCGACTGGAACACACGTGACTGCACCCCGCAAATCAAATCAGTATCTGGGCACCGTCGAATCAATCGAGTCCGACCAGGCATCGATCCCACCCCTAAGGCTAAAAACCTGCTCGATCCCACGGGACCGGAGAAACTGGGTCGCGTGCAACGAGCGCATGCCGTGGTGGCAATAGATGACCAGCGGCTGCTCCCCTCCCCCTCGCACCAGTTCGAGCTTCTCAGGGATCTGCTTCAAGGGGATCAAGGTAGAGCCCTCGATCCGACAGATCGTGAACTCGTCGTCCTCCCGACAATCGATCAGGCGGACCGTGCCGGCAGCGAGCAACGCTTCCAGTTCCTGGGGCGAAACCTCATTGGTCAGCGCATGGTCAGGGAGTTCCATTGCCGGCCTAGATCAAGCTTCCTTCCCAGCCCTCGCGGTGGCCTTTAGACGTAGCGCGTTGAGACGGATGAAGCCGGTGGCATCATCCTGGTTATAAGCATTGGTCGGATCAGCTTCCATCGTCGCCACATCCTCATTGTAGAGGCTGAGGGGCGAGCGCACGCCGGCGGCGATGATATTTCCTTTGTAGAGTTTCAGCTTCGTCTCACCGCAGACGTTCTTCTGGCTCTCGGTGACCATCGCCTGTAGCGCCTCGCGCTCCGGCGCGAACCAGAAGCCGTTGTAGACTAGAGTTGCGTAGCGCGGGATGAGCGAGTCGCGCAAGTGCATCACCTCACGGTCCATCGTCAGGCTTTCCATCTGGCGGTG
>JBLHKE010000127.1:0-13498 GCA_047619485.1 Verrucomicrobiales bacterium
GAGCAGGCTGAAAAGGCCATCGAGCGCGGCCTGAAATTCCTTATCTCCAGCCAGAATAAGGACGGCTCATGGTCTACGAAGGATCCTGCAAAGGGTGGGGGCGGCGGATACGCGATCGCCGGCACCAGCCTCGGGCTGATGGCGTTCATGGTCGAAGGTCACTTCCCCGGTTTCGGCCCCTACGGCAAAGCGTTGGATCGTGCGAAGGACTATCTACTCAAAAGATCCGAGGATTCCCCATCAGGTGCCATGGGCGTGAAAATGTATGAAATCGGCCTGTTCACCATTGCGATGTCCGAGCTTTGGGGAATGACCAGCGCGCCCGAAGACAACAAGAAGATTCAGGTGGCGCTGGAGCGAGTAGTCGAGGTCATCTTAAGATCGCAGAGCCCGCTTGGCGGCTGGCGCTACGCCCCACGGCCAGACGCTGGTCAAGACACGTCGGTCACCGCGATGGTCTTTGTCTCGCTCGCATCGGCGCGCGAGGCGGGTGTTTTGGTGCCGGCCGAAACGATCGAAAGACTGACCGGCTACCTCCGCGATCAGGCCTTCGACGAGCAGCGGGGCGGCTTCGGCTACCAGGGCAAAGGCTACACCATCGCCTGCACCGCCGGGGGCGTGTATGCCGCGCAGCTCGCTGGCAATCGGGACACCGAATGGGTCTCGGCGGCGCTCAACTCCCTGGAAAACGACCCGAAGATGTTTTCGAGAAAAGACAACGGCCACTTCTACTACTCGCACTACTACGCGATGCAGGCGATGGTTCAGGCTGGCGAAGAACACTATGCCAAGTGGTATCCCAAGATCCGCGACTCGCTCATCACGCTGCAGCAGCCCAACGGGTCGTGGCAGGAGATGGAGATGGATTACCCGCACAAGACGCCGATGTCGATCATCATCCTCGGCACCCCGAACCGGTATATTCCCGTCTATCAACGCTAGAATACATATGAAGGAACCACCAATGAACACGAATTGCTTTGCGAAGCGCCTTCCGTATTCGTGAAAATTCGTGGTTCTAATTTTTTACATCATGAAAACGATATCCCGAAATTCGATCGCCCTAGTCGGCGTGCTCTTCCTTGGCCTTTCCCAGATGGCTCTATTTGGGAAAGACGCCGACGTAGCTCTCAGCGGCAACGGTGAGAAATTGCTCGCGGAATACAGCGAGAAGCTGAAAACGCTGAGCGCGGAGATCGCGGCCGAGTTGCCTACGGTCGATGCGCAAAAGAAAGCGGCGTTTGAAACCGCTCGCGCTGAGCTGGGCGCTCTCAAAGCACCGCGTGAGGATGACGGACAAGCAGTGCAGAAGGCATACCAGATGGCCAAACCGCTTGCCGAGGCGAAGGCTCTTGATAGCTCTCGGCCGCTGATCGCCAACGTCGCGTCGCTGCTCGGCAGCGACGTCTTAGACAGCAAGCTGATGAAGGCCGCGATTCTTCGACACGGCACGCCGGCTGGCCTGGCAGAGTTCGCCCAACAGGGCGACGCACACAAGGCCATGCTCGACAAGCTCTTCGCCGACGAGGCGCTGATGATGCAGATTCTGAAGTCAGGCGGCGCGAATGGTGGCGAGTATGGCGAGGCGATGCAGGTCTATACAGCCATCCTCGAGGCAAGCGAACAGGCGCGTAAGCCGGGCATCCTTCAACGCCTCGCGCTGGGAACTGCGCTCCATCAGCCGTGGCTGGACGGTAAGGATAAAGGCAGCGTGAACGGGATTGTCTTTGCCGACAACAGCAACCCGGACGGCCAGGTCGCACGCTACTTGCATTATGAAAAGGCTTACCTTGCGGAAGAATTGGACCCGCAGTTCAAAGATTTCAACGCGTGGGAGTGTCGATTCATCACGAATGACCCCTACACCAATGAAGAGCTGACCTGGGGGCGTTCGATGCTTCGCCAGTTCCGCCCCGACCATATCACCAACCCCGACCAGAAATGGCGCTACACGCGTATTGTAAAAAGCGATCTGCCGTATACGAGCACGCGGCATGACGACACGCTGGGCTCGCCTCAGCAACAAGCCCTCGCGTTGGGCGGAATCTGCGGACGCCGCGCGTTCTTCGGCCGGTTCATCGCCCGCGCGTTTGGGATCCCCTCAAGGCGTTCGACTCAGTCCGGCCACGCCGCATTGAACCGATGGACGCCCGACGGCTGGGTGGTCAACTTCGGCGCTTGGTGGTCGATGAACTGGTGCGGCCCCCAGGGCGGGCAGGACTTCTACCTCGATTCCCAGGCGCGCGAGCACGAAGAGATCTACATGCAGGTACTCCGTGCCCAATGGATCGGCGATGCTCTTGGGCAGGAAGATGTCAGCCTCCGAAACTACGGCCAGGGCGGTGGTTTTTGGGACGGTTTAGCATTCTACAAAAAGCGTGCAGTCGTCGAGGCTTCCAATCTGGAGCAAGTGGCAGCGGACGCAGAGCTGGCGGCACTGAGCGCGGAAGAAGCCCGTCTGCTCGGCGAGTCGGACCAGGTCCTAGGCGATGCAGAGATCAAAGAGATCGAGATCCCCGAGGAGGATAAAAAGATTGCCGTCGCCGAGGACGGCACGATCACCGTCCCTGCGGTGGCCTGCACCGGCCCGAGGAACAACACCGACAAGGTCGCGTTCTTGAACAGCTGGGATGGAGGCATGCAGATCCACTACCAGCGGCTGGGCCTCCGCCCCGAAATCCTGCGATACACGGTTGAGGCTCCTGCGGCGGGGAAATACGAACTGACTTTGAATGCCAGTACGGTCTCGAAAGAGTATGAAGTCATTGCCCGGCTCAACAGACGCACGCTCGTCAACACGATGCTCCCTTACACCAAGGGGAGTTGGCAGCGTACCGAACCAGAAATCGTCGAGTTGCGTGAAGGAAGGAACACGATCATGCTGACCTTCCGCGCGCCCAACCGCGGCGTGAGCATCAAAGAGTTCCAGCTCAAACCGGTGAAATAGACAGCCACTTGACATAAAATTGAATGAGCCTGCTCCCATGAACAGATTTTCTCAGATTGTTATCGCTTTGCTTGCCCTGGCCAGCGCAGGCGTGTGGCCGTTGCCTGTGATGGGGCAGGATCAGGCTGGCTCGATCTCAGGCGACGAGATCACCGCGCTTAACGTCAAGCTGGCCGAGGCTGGTGAGGCTGCGTCCTCGGCCAGGAAAAAACTCGCCATCCGGCGTGTGATCCGTGAAGTCGAGTCGCTGATCAAAAAGCATCCGTCCGCGCCTAACCGCTATGAAGCCCTGAGCATCCTCTTTCGCAGCCAGCAGGTGTTGGTCAGCTTGGACAACTCGGCGACGAATCGGAAAGCCTTTCTGGCAACCTGCGGAGATCTTGCGGCAGCGCCGAACGCATACGCGGCGCTGCGCCTCGACGCCGACCTCTTACTGACGCAGGCCGAGTCGGCACGACAGGGCGGGGACACTCACGCCCGCTCCGATGCGCTTCGCCCATTGGTCGAACGCTACCGAGGCACCGAGGTCGAGGCGAAGGTGATCCGGGTCGCCATTCTGATGGCACTGGAGTTCGGTAATACCAAGCTGGTCAATGACCTGCGGAAGGTCATCGCCCAGCGCTTACCCGGCGAGATGGAGCTGATTAATTTCCAACGCGACAAGCTTGCGGGCCAGGTGTTTGGCGCACCGTTCATCGGCGTCTTTGAACGATCCGACGGCAAGACCGCGCAGTTCCCGATGGACTTTCTTGGTACGACGACTGTGCTCTATTGCTGGTCGAAAGAAAATGATGGCGTGGAAGACCTCAAGGCACTCGCCGCCGCGTGGAAAAAGGCCAAGGTTGAGATGAACGCCGCTGGCCGGTTCCAGCTCGTCAGCATGAATATGGACGATCTGCCCGATGCTGGTGAAGGGATCTTGCGCGGGCTGGGGCTCGACTGGCAGGCGCTCAAAATGCCCAAGGGCAAAGACAATCCTATTTATCAAACATATGTCGAAAGAGACACGCCGACAGTCGTGACAGTGAGTCCGACCGGGTATGTCGCGCTGTATCAGTCCGGGGGGCGTAACCACGGTGAATATGAGCGTCGGTTGCAATCGATGATGGCCAGAGCATGGGTCAAACCGCGTTACTCCAACCAACTTCAGTCGGTCTTCTCCGGCGAGTTCCTGGTCATGCCATCCGAAGGGGATTTCGATCCCGCGGCGCCTCCTGAGTACAAGGCGATTGCCTCGGGGGACACTGCGAAGCAAGACAAGTTGCCCCGCACCGCCGCGTCGATCCCCGAGGACAAACTCCGCGCGATCCAAGCGTGCTTTATCGATCCGCCGCTGCGTTACCGCACGCCGCATGATCAGGTCATTGCGAATTATGAAAAAGCCGACTCGCTCTGTCGTGCCGCGATCGCGGCGCACCCCGATTCGCCCGACCTGTGGATCGTGCGCAACCGGCGCATCAGCGCGTTGATGGGCTTGTGGAAGACGCGTGGCGATCAAGAAGCATTTGCCTCCGCCGTGGCAGAAGCGAACCACGCCGTCGAGAGCAACTACCCGCCGGGCACCGATGTGGTGGCGCGGCTCTGCCTGGCAAGGCAAGCGCTCCGCGCGGCCGACGCCGATCCCAAAGCGATCATTAAAAACTTCATCAAGGCAGCGGGGGAGCTGCAGGCGTCCGGCCCAGCACTCACTGCTGCCTCGCTACTCGCGCTGGATACCGGCGACCGGCTACTGCATGATCAGTATCGCCGAACCTTCTTGGACAAGCACGCCGACGCCCCCGCGATGTGGACCGCGACCGCGTTCCTGCTGGACCGCTATCACCGCTACTGGATGTATCATCCGCCGTTCACCGCCGGTTGGACGTACGGTCGACGCCAAGGGCACTTCCTTGCGATCGGCACACCGGAAGACGCGCAGCGTACCTTCCAGACCGAGTTGAAAACACTTGATGGCGAGACGGTCAAGATCCCCGAGTCATCCGGCGGCAAGTGGACCGTGATCTCGTTTGTCCCGACCGCTGCGGGTAACGGGTATCTGCAGCGTTATGCCACCCCTGTAGCGGGTCGGCCTTTTGAAGATATCAACCTTATCTCCGCCGTCTTGGACGATGATGCTGATGCGGCACGTAAGTTACTCAAAGAGCAGAAAAAGCCCGATACCTTCCCGACGCTTCTCGTGCCCGGTGGGCTGAAGAACCCGATCGTGCGCAAGCTCGGCATCCTCGCGGAAGACGTCACGCCCAACCTCCTGATCCTCCAGCCCGATGGCAGCATCGCGATCGCGCTATCGGGGCTGACAATGAGCGCTCAAAAGGGCTACGTGATCCAGAACGTGATCGAGTTGCACGACGAGAAGATGGTCGATGAAGCGCTGGCTCAGGGTGATCTCGAAGAGGCCAAGCGACTCGCTTTCGCGTATGCGCCGGTAGAAGAGCCGACGCCGGAGGGTGAGAAAAAGAAGAAGCCTGTCAAAATTTCGCTCCCGCACTTGCGCAGTCGGGCCAAGGTCTACCTGGCGATGGGGGATCCAAAGGCCGCCTATGCCGACGCCGAACAGGCCTACTTGGCGGTCAACATCGCCGCCGGCTATATCAGTATGCGAACGGACGAACTGGAAGAGACCGAAGCACTCAAAATCCGCATTTTCACCGCCCTGAAACAGGCAGAGTCAAAGTAGTAGTCGGCCATGCTCTTTGTCTCATGTCGCGACAGGCGTGCCCATGGGCATGTGTTGGCAGCCATCGACTTTACGACGGATGAGATGAGGTAAAGTCGTATCGGGGTGGCCTTGTTAAATCGTTTGAGCGGAGGGCGACCACTACGCGAAATGGTTTCCCCAGATGCGTGATGTCTTCATCAGTACAAAGGGTCTGTCTCTTTGTAAGCGTTGCGTCTCGACTATCGTGGTGAGTTTTTCGACCTTGTCCCAGAGCAAGAGAATGAGGTCGGCAGCCTTCTCGGGCTCGTCCGGACACATCGCCACCAGCGATTCGCAGGAGGGCCTTGGTGGGAGGTCGGGGTGCATTCTTCACCGTTAGCACAATAGTTATAATAGGTTCAATTCTAAGTGTGTTTTTAAAGGTCAAAGAAGGTCAAAGGGTCTGTCCCTTTAAACAAAAAATGCTTGAAATATGGAGATTCTGCTTCAGTATTTCAATCATGCGCAAAACTCGTAAATTCTTGCTTGGGCTTGACCGGTCTGAGGGGCGCTTGGCTACTGGGAGCCAGGTGGTGCATGTCGTTTCTCGCACGGCTGGGCAGGAGATTCTTTTTGAGGATCAGGATAAAGAGACGTTTCATAAGATCCTGTTCAAGCAGCTCAAATTCAGTGGGCTGCGGGTGATCGCGTGGTGTTTCATGGGAAACCATTTCCATCTTCTGTTGGAGATTCCTGACCGAGAGACTGCCTTGGCTTGTCTCAGCGAGGAGGACATCATCGGCAGGCTTTCTTGCTTCTCGGAGGAACTCTCGACGAAGCTACTGCTCGGTGAGGTGGCTGACTGCCAGCGCTTGGGTAATGCGGCTGGGCTAACACGGATTGCTGAGAAGGTCGGCAAACGGCTGTTCGATCTTTCGATGTTTATGAAGGAGCTGAAGTTGAAGATGACGCTCGCTTTCAATTTTGCACATGGCCGCAAGGGAACTCTTTGGGAGGGGCGATTCAAGAGCTTGGTGGTCGCAGGTAATGAGGCGGTGCGCGCAGTTGCGGCTTACATCGATCTAAATCCGATTCGTGCGGGTCTGGTGAAGGAACCTGAGGACTATCGCTGGTGCAGCTATGCGGCAGCAGTGGGTGGGATGCGGCTGGCCCGCTCTGGGCTGGCGTCGGCGGTCTCGTATGAGAAGAAGATCACTTGGAATCAAGCACTGCTGCACTACCGGAAGTTCATGTATGGCGTCGGGCAGGAGGTGAAGGGCGGTGCTACGCCTGATGGGTATGAACAGTCGAAGGGTGGGTTTTCACAACGCGAGATCGAAGCCATATGGGAAGAGGGCGGTAAGCTGACACTGGCTCAGGTCTTGCGTTGCAGGGTGCGATATTTTACGGATGGGGTCGTGCTGGGTAGCCAGGCGTTCGTCGACGAGTTTTTCACGCGGCAGCGTGAGTTGTTTGGAGAACGAAGGACGAGTGGCGGCCGGCGCATGAAGGGAGCTCAGTGGGGCGACTTGCGTGTGCTCCGTGATTTGAAGGAGGACGTGGTGGTGCCATCTGGGAGTGGGTAGATCGGCTGGACTGACACTGGGCAAAGTGTCTGCGTCTACAATCTGATGAGTGAAATCCGAATACGAATTTACGGTGTCGTCGCTGCAATCCCACGAGGACGCGTCGCGACCTATGGTCAGGTCGCCGCGCTGGCCGGCGCGGCTCGGCATGCGCGCCAAGTCGGGTATGCCTTGTTCGACCTGCCTGAAGGCTCGCCACTCCCCTGGCATCGCGTCGTGAACGCCCGGGGCGAAATCAGCCAACGCAGTGAGCCCGGCTGCGAGGATGTCCAACGCTCGAAGTTGGAAGCAGAGGGTATCGAGTTCCGCAACGGGCGCGTGGATCTAGGGCTTTGCCGCTGGGAGCCCGATACCAAGCCGGGCGCGGGTTTTCCCTAGGACGTTTATAAAATCAAGATCGGATCTCGTAGAAGAAATAGAACGGGAGGCGCTTGATGTTCACGCGCCAGTGCGGCGATTGCCCAAGCGGTGATCTCACCCCAGCCTGGGGCATGACCCGGATCCGATTGGAACTTCTGCCGTAGCTGTTGGCGTCCGCCTGCGCCGTCTGTTTCATCGGGTCCGCCAGTATCCCGCGAACGGAGATTGATGTCACGGATGCTGCCGGCGAGCCGGTGAAGGATTTCCCGCTGCGGGTCGAGCTGGGCGGGGGAGTCACGGCGGTCATCGACGCGAGGGAAACAGTTTTTCATCCTCTAGGTAGCATCGAGCCGCAGAAGAACCTCCGTCAGATTTGCGTGCGGGTGTTTGAGATGAGTACGGAAGTGACTGGTCGCGCGAGCATCAGCTACAAGTTCAATGAGAAACAGCCGTCGAACTTCAAGATGCGCTACTTCGGCGCCGAGCACGTACCGCCAGTGAACATCAATGTCATTCCGCTCAAGCCGCTTCCCAAGGGGAGCTGAATTTCCGACGGCGTGCCGAATCCGTGAGGGGCAAGTGCAGGAGATCACTCACGACGAAGATCGGCCAGCCCAAGCAGAATTCTCCAAATTGTTCCACGACTGAGTCTCAGCGGTTAACGAGGCGAATTTAACCGCATCTGACCTTATTCCGCCGCAGCATTGCTGGTGCGAGCCTAGGTTGGTATTGTTTCGAAACAGGGGGGGGGATTATGACTTTTTCAGACCATCACAGAATCCTTCCGCCGATTCGATGCCTCGTAGGTCAGTTTTCTTGCCAGACGCTTTTTCTACCAGCTCCAATTCCCCGAACTCCCCCCATCTTCCGCTCCGCCCGGCCCATGAACACGATGCTGGAAATCAAAGTTGCGAGCAGCAAGTGGAGCGATATTATACATCTCATGAAGAAAATCATCATAACTTCGCTCATTTCATCACTGAGTGCGATCGCTGTATTTGCGGGTTCTACGACTGTTCCATCAGAATTAGAAACTCAGGTATTTTCAGATAACAAGATGACTCCATGCCCGGCAGTAATTGCCGCATCACCCTACGGTGAAGTCTATGTGGGAGTTGATATGCAGGGTTCAGTAGGCAAGAAGCCTAACCTTGGTTACATCGCTCGATTAATTGATACAAACCTAGATGGTAAGGCTGATGCGCGCACCGTCTTCGCTGAAATGGATAACCCGCGGGGGATTATCCCCATCGGTGATCGGCTTATTGTCCTTCATTCTATTCAAAAAGATGGCAAGATCTACACTCAGCAACTCTCAGTCTACGTAGATGCAGATCGTGATGGAGTCGCAGATGGTCTTGCTAAGCCACTGGTGACGAATATTGGTAACCCTAAATTTCTCCAAAACAGAGGCGCAGACCACTCTACAAATAACATTCGACTCGGTATCGATGGTTGGATTTACATCTCGATAGGAGATTTCGGGTTCGTAGATGCGGAGGGATCGGATGGCGCTAAGCTGAGCATGCATGGTGGTGGTGTCGTTCGCGTTCGTCCAGATGGTTCAGAGCTAGAGACTTTTATCCACGGAACACGCAATGTTTATGACGTATCAATCGACCCGTTCATGAATGTGGTGACCCGGGAGAATAACAATGATGGTGTGGGCTGGTGGGTCCGTTTCAGCCACTATATCCAGAGCGGTCAATACGGATATCCGAGTCTCTACATGAATTTCCCGGAGGACATCCTTCCCGCTATTGGTGATTATGGTGGCGGCTCGGGTACAGGTAATCTCTATTTCGAGGAGCCAGGCTGGCCAGAGAAATACAATAAGACGTTCATGATGGCGGACTGGGGGCTTTCACAGATTTACATCCACAGGGTGAAGAAAGACGGCGCTTCTTTCACCGATACACCAGAAAAATTCATAAGCTCCTCACAGGTCACTGATCTAGATGTCGATGGCTCGGGCAGGATGTACATCGCAGCATGGGACGGAGCTGGATTTACGGGGAATCCCGATAAGGGTTTCGTTTCGATCGTCACTCCTAAAGGCTGGACGTATAAAATTTTTCCAGAACTGACAACGCTCAGCACCAACGCTCTATTGGCAATGCTGAAGACTCCAAGCTCTACCGCGAGAGTCTATGCTCAGCAGGAGATCCTGCGTAGAAATGACCGAGCTCATTTAGTGCGTCTTGGAGGAATTGCCACGGACTCAGCTGTTTCTGCTGAAGGCCGTGTGGCCGCAGTTTACACACTCGCTCAGCTAGCCCATCAAGTAGAGGCAGACACCCAGAAGTGGCTGAGAAAGCTCTCCGCTGATGCCCTTCTCAAGGAACACTGTATCCGCTCAATGGCTGACCGGTTGAAGTCCGCTAAAAGCGCCGATGTTGATTCACTCAAAGCCGCTCTCGACGATGCTGCGCCTAGAGTGCAAGTGGCCGCAGCTATAGCTCTCGCAAGAGTAGGTGATCTCTCCATAGCGGACGCATTGATCGCCATCGCAGCACCACCCGCAAAGAAGCCAGTCGCAACCCTGAGCGAGGTAGATGCCACACCCGAGATCACGGGGGATACAAGATTTAAGATCGATGTTGATACCAGTACGTTCAAAGAACTCTATCTCATCGTTCTCGGTGGCGACGACAATGCAAACGACAGTGTTGCGTGGATCGACCCAACCATTCATCGGAGATTTGATGCAACCGACCTTACTGAATACAAATGGGAATTGGCAACACAGGAAAAAGGGGAAACTCTTGTAAACAAGACAAGTGAAGGCAATCCGCTCCCAAATGGAGCTAGAGGCATAGGAACTCATGCGAATAGTGTGATCAAATTTAAACTGCCGCGCTGGTCGAACTCTTTTACTGCGACGGGCATTCTGACAAACCCAGGGCAAGCGAAAGGATCTGTCAAATTCATAGTATCGAGATCGCCAGATCCAAACGGTGCTGACAAAATTGTGAACCTTCACTCAACCCCGAATCCATCGATCATCCTTCCCCACATCGCGATGCAATCTCTCATCATCCTCAACGCTGAGGACGCTTGCATAAAAGCTTTGAAATCATCAGACCAGAAAATGCAACACGGCGCGCTAGCTGTGATGAAATTTATGCACAGCGAGAAAGTAGTGGATGCTCTTATCTCAGCAGCGAAAGGTGATTCTGAGCTGGAATCGTTAATCGTAAAAACGCTCATCAGGCTCCACCAAAAAGAAGTCGAATATGCTGGTTCAACATGGTGGTCGACTCAACCCAGCCCTCACGGACCCTATTACTACCCTGTTGATTGGGACGCTACTAAGAAAATCTCAGCCTTCTTAAATACTACCCACGCTCAACTGGATGCAGATGCTAAAGCTGGATTTATCGCTAAGCTTAAGAAAAATAGAGCTTACGTTGCTGAACTCAATCCTCGTCCTGTGAAACGCCGGAGCGTGGTGAAGACGATTGGCGAAATATCGATCGAAGACATTGTTCTCCACGTTGCCAAGCATAAAGGTGATCCTGAGAACGGTGCTAAGGTAATCAGTAAAGTAGGATGTATAGCCTGTCATAACACCAAGCCGGGTCAGCCGATCAAAGGTCCTGACCTCACTAAGCTCGGCCATGTGAAGAATGCAGACATTGCTGAGTCGATTATTAAGCCGGGTGCCATCATTTCTAAGGAGTGGGTTAGTATCACCATGAACAATGGTGTAAATCACATAGGGACTTTAGTGGATAGAGATGATAGAGAAATCATCCTGCATAACATCGCGGGTATCGCCACCAAGCTTGACGCCACACAGGTAAAAGAAATAGATCCAGGTCTCAACATGATGCTCCCCAACATCTGTAATCAACTCACGCTCGTAGAATTCACAGATCTCATCGGTTATATCAAATCAATGGACAAGAGCGCTAAGAATAATTAGCTACTACAGCTGTCAACACGAACTTCACAGAGACGATGCCATCTTCCCCGAATTACATTTACACGATGCGAGAATTGAGAGGCCGAAACTAAGGTGTAGCTTTAAGGGTTCGGTACCTGCGAATGCAAAGGAAATGGGAGGTTGTGCTGTTAAAAAGATGTGGCGGGATGTATGGGAAAATTATAGATTGTTTAAGCGCGAAATAGTTTCGCCATCAGTTGACCAGATTAAGCAAAGCAATGAATCCCATTTCCAAAAAACAATCGATTAGAG
The DNA here is from genome assembly GCA_047619485.1 of Verrucomicrobiales bacterium. GTDB lineage: Bacteria > Verrucomicrobiota > Verrucomicrobiia > Verrucomicrobiales > DEV007 > JBLHKE01. The sequence goes on from JBLHKE010000127.1 coordinate 11,733, forward strand.
GTGCCTTTTTCGGAGCCATTGTTGCAGATGCGCTCTGCCTGGGGAGTCATTATGAATATGACGCCATCAAAATTCATGAAGCCTACGGAAGCCGACCCATTGAAAAATTTATGTCACCCGGTGAGTTGATGGGCGGCCAAACTCATGGCATTGGATGGGGGGAGAGAAATTATCATCCTGGAAAAAAGGCGGGTGGTACAACCGACTACGGCGATTACAATATTCTCATTTTAGAACATTTGGCCGCCACCGCTGAACCACCCAGACCGTTTGGCGTGGCTGACCTGATTCCCCATTGGATGAATCGTCTGGAAAACGATTGGGGGTCATGGATTTGCACCATGACCAAAGAAACCTACGCCCAAGTCAAACAGGGCGTGCCGATCGAACAACTGGGTGGCATTTCCAATGCGATGGCGCTCCGCCACGTCGCCGCGCATGCCTATTATGAAACAGAGGAGGAACTTGTCGGGGTCGCCAGAAAATCGATGTTCACCCACAAAGACGCCCATGCGCTTGGCGGCGGCGAGTTTTTCGCCCGTGTGACCTGCCGCGTCACGAATGGTACGACACCTGTGGTCGCCATTCAGGACGTCGCCGGGCAGATGGGTGGCTTTTTTGAAAAAAAGACAGCTCAAGCAATTGCCAAAGTCAAAGAAGAAGCAGACCCTAACTCCGCACTCTCTAGGGAAGCGTTTAGCGATGATCTGGCACTTACCAGTATGGCTAGACTATGGGATGTCGGTCGATCGGAACCAATCAAGGTGGGGAAGGCCAGTCCGACTGAGGGAACGTTGCCCGGCGCTCTCTACTTCATACTGAAATATGCCGACCAGAAGGATGGCTTAAAAAGGGCTCTTCAGGCAAATACCATGGTTGGAGGAGACAACGCGTCACGCGGGATTGCGGTCGGAATGGTGCTGGGAGCCTACAATGGGGTTGAAGCCATCCCTCAGGCGTGGCGGAAGACGCTCGACCAATGGAAATATTGCGATGATCTGTTGAGTAAACTCCCTTTGCTCATTCGGTAAAACTGGTGATCAGGAAGGCCGGATGCAGGTGGTTTTCGTTACGGCTGCGATTCAAGGGTAGGGCTTAGAATCATAAGTGCTGATTTGCTTGCACGATCGCACCCCAGACGACGTTGCCGTGGTCGAGCAGAAACTTGTATTCCTCGAAGAAGATGCAGCGGTCGTCCGAACCTTCTTCACACCAGAAGGGCGGATACACGCGGAGCAGGTGTTTATGTTGACCGAATTTTTCCGCGCGAGCACTGACGAGGCTCGCTTCCACGGCGAGTAGCTCGGTAGACTGATTCATCCCGGAGTCTGTGGAGATGGATTCAAAATTCAAGGGGAAACCAGCCGGAACCGGCGATGGGGCTTCAGGGGGATCGGCTCCAAGTTTGCGTCGGTTGGGCGAATCAGACCATGGAAGCGCTTGCCCTCCCGCCACAGTGGGGGCTGGACCGACGAGGCCGAATTACCACCCGCCGAAATGTCTCAGGTCGACCCCAAGTCGAGTCTCCACGCCCATTCTGATATCAAGCCGGGGCGGGAACGCACCCTTAGGGCGTGTTCGGAAATAACTTGGACATATCTGCTAGCCCTTGAACCTCCCACCTGCGTTGGAGTTTCCTCCGAGTAGTTCACGACACGAAGCAAACGCCGCCTTGGTGGTAAGCTCAATGCCTGCCCAGCTATTGACCAACTTATTTCCGAACAAGCCCTTAGGGCGGGGCAGGGGGGCATGTTCCTTGAGATACC
>JBLHKE010000128.1:0-13472 GCA_047619485.1 Verrucomicrobiales bacterium
ACAACGAGATCGACGTCGGCTTTGATTTCCCGCAACGCTTCGCCCATCAGCACCACGTCGGCTTCGTTGTCTTCTACCAGAAGGATTTCCATGATTGATCAGTGAGGTGGCTTTACCTTTGTCAACTTGGAAGCAGGCAGGGAAAAAGCCAGAAAAAATCCCCCCCGCCAGCACCCGGAGGTGCCAGTGGAGGGGAACCCCCAAATTTCGCCAGCCAGGCGGATAAAAATTCCTATGGAGCTCTAGATCAGTGACTTCGCATAGCGCGGCAGGCGCACGACACGGTATAGACGCATGGCGACCTCACGGCCGGCGCGCATCAGCTTCTGTTTCCGCACGATCTGAGGTCGGGCGTCAGCGGGCTTGCGCACCACCTCGTCCAACTCCCACACGTCCTCGTGCAGTTCTGGTTCGCCGTCGAAGCAGGTCTCCTCGATCTTGTCGAGCACCTGGTTGGCGCCGCTGTTCATGTAGATCGAGATCACGTCCTCAGCGAGGTCGAGGATCTGTGGCGTGGTCATCTGCTCTAGCATTCCGACAAACGGCTCCCAGCGGAGGGCGCGCATGTCTTTGTGGTTGCGGAAAAGCTCCGGATGGAGCTCGACTAGTTGAGTCTGGAAACTCGCCAGTTCCTCGCGCCATTCTGTGCGAGTGGCGTTCTCGTTCATGCGCCCCGCGCTGGTGGTGCCACGCTGGCCGGAGGTGCAGATGCGGCATTTGCGCTGCAGGTAGACTTTCTTCCCGCCGTCAGGCAGACGCTTGACGCTCGGTTTGAAGAAATCTTCCGATGCATACCAGATCCCCTGGCAGCAGGTGCACAGGCGCTGCTTGCGGTCGTCGCGGGCACCGAGCTTCGGATTAAGTTCGAGCTCGCGGCGGATCTCACGCAGGCGGGTGACCATCTTCTCGCGTAGTTCGTCGCGGCGTCGCGCCCACGCTTTGGCACTCGCTTGGCTGACGCGGCTGACGAAGCGCGCCTTCGTCTGCGGCATCTCCATCGCATCACGCCAGCTGACAGAATGCCCGGTCTCTGCAAGCGCACGCTTCACCTTGCCGCGTCCGACCGCATACTTCCAGACGAACCACTGGGTGTGGCGGGATTCGCCATGCGCGTCGATCGCACCGAGAAATTCTTCAAGTTCTTCACCCGAGAGGCGACGGCAGTCGCGCAGCATCTGCGAGCGTTTTTTACCAGCGAGCAACCTCATCCGACTGATCTTCTGCGCGACGGAATCTTTGGTGCGCTGGATCTGGCCGCTATCGACGATCTCACTAGCGGTCATCCCATCGATGACTAATTTTTCCAAAAGCTGCTCCTCAGATTTATTCCAAGGTTCGCGCGGCGCCTGCTGCGCCATCAGCAATCCCTCACGGATCAACTTGCGTTTGATGCTGTTGCCGGTTCGGCCGCGAATTTTCATCGCTTGGAGGTCACCACTCCCTTGCCACTGGCGGCGGAGCTGTTTTAGTTCTTTGTCGTCCCAACGTTTTCCGGGCATTTTTTTCAGGGGGTCTAGGTTCTTTTCAAAAGGGTTCAGTGCCGGTGTTCGACTCCGGTATGAGGTCACTGCCGTGGGAAACATAAATCTCACCCATTTTGATATTTTAAAGTTGGGCAGCCGAACGGTGCCGGAGCTGAACCCCATTTGATTATCAGGGTTTTACGGCTGTTTAGACGGTCACACCGAAAACGCTAAACGGATGCAAAATGACCCGGTAGAGCGTAGATTCATGCTCCTATCCCTGCATGAGCGAACGCTACACCATCAAAGGAAAAATCGGCCAAGGTGGCGTGGGCGCGGTCTACCGTGCCTTCGACAACACGCTCAAACGTGATGTCGCAATCAAGCGCCTGCTATCCCAGGGCGAGCCCCTAAAAGACCAGCAGCGTACCGCTGAACGCCTCGTCAAGGAGGCCGGGATGCTCTCCAAGCTGCAACACCCGAACATCGTCAGTGTTTTCGACGTCGGCATCGACGATGATGGTGGCTACGTGGTGATGGAACTCATCGAGGGTGAGACCTTCGACGTCACCATCCGCCGCGGGGCTCTGACCGCGATCGACTTCGCACAGGTAGTCGAGCAGACGCTAGAGGCGATGATTGCCGCCCAGCAGATCGACATGCTGCACCGCGACCTCAAACCGTCCAACCTCATGGTGTCGTGGCTGCCCAGCGGTCGGTTTCAGGTGAAGGTGCTCGACTTCGGCCTAGCGAAACTCTCCCAGGCACCCGCGCTCCAGACGATCAACCAGGGCGACGCGATCATGGGTTCGATCTACTTCATGGCACCGGAGCAGTTCGACCGCGAGTTGCTCGATGGCCGCACCGATCTGTACTCGCTCGGCTGCCTTTACTACTACGGACTCGCCGGCCGCTACCCATTCGATGGCGCCGAGGCACCGAATGTGATGATCGCGCACATCGAGCACGACGTCACGCCCCTCGCCAAGCTGCGCCCCGACCTTCCCCAAGAAGTCTGTGACTGGGTGATGCGATTGATCTCGAAGGATAAAAACGATCGACCAGCCTCGGCGAACGCAGCCGCAAAAGAGTTTGAGCCGGCGCTGGCAGCGATCAATCGCGCCGCCAACCCACTGCTGAATACGGCAGAGATCCCGGCGGCACCCAGCCCCGAGCCGAGCCCAAACCGGCCACGCCTAATCACTGGGCCGGTCGAACAGCTCCAGAGCTACCCGCCGCCACTGCACACGAGCGGCTACCAGAGGCACCAGATAAAAAAGAAATCGCCCGCGCTGGCGATTTCCCTGTGGACGCTGGCCGCACTGGTCTTCGCAGGCCTTTGCTGGATACTGTTCGAGGAGAAAGGTCAGGCGGAGCCACCAGCGCCGAAGAATGAGATCGCTGCACCGAGTCTCGAGGAGACGAAGACTCTGGAAGCCCCACCTGAGGTCACTCGGGCTTACCTACCAACCCGAGTTGGCACCAAGAATCACCCGATTCCCCAGCGGCTCGTATTTTTCAATTCGCGCTGGAGATACGCAGAGACAGAAATCGTCGAAGAATCCTGGATCCGACCAGCCTTTGATGATTCCGGCTGGAAGGCGGGCAAGTCCCCTCTCGGTTTTGGTGAAGAAAATATCCTCACCGAGTTTGATAAGCAGGATAGTTTCATCACTTACTACCTGAGGAAATCGATCAAGCTGCAGAATGTACCGGCGGCTAGCAACACAGGAGAGTTCGTCGCGAGGTTCCAGTATGACGATGGATTCCGACTCTACCTGAATGGCAAAGAGCTGCTGCGGAAGAACCTGCCGAAGGGAGAAATCAAGCACACCACTCTCGCTGCCAGCCGTGGATCCCAGGAAAACGAAGGTGCGTTCGTAGCGTTCAAGATTCCTCATGGGACGATCACCAACGGTGAGAACGTATTCGCGGTGGAGATCCATCAGACGAACACGACGAGTTCAGATCTACGTTTTGCGATGGTTTTGGACTTCGTCGTAGAAGGCACCTTACCGCCCAAGCCCAATGGTTGATTTTTGTCCCTCTCAGACCGTGAGGATTTGGCCGCGCGTCCTTGAGATCGATTGGATCATAGGGCATTCGTCCACACCCTAGCGAGTTCGGCGACCTCCACCTTCGACCCACCCGCCTTTCCCCGCAGCTTCATTTGGCCGTATCACGTCTGGAAAACCGCAGCGCACTGCGGTATATGATCCCATGCCCAAGACCCGGTCGATCTTAGCCCTCGCGATTGCATTCAGCGTTTCGTTTCCCCAGCCTGCTGACGCGCAGCAGACGCCTGTTTCTCGCACCGCCCCACCTGCCTACGATAAAGCGATTGCCCCCCTGCTCACGCCGCTCGATCAGGCGCTCACGCTTTCCGAGGGACTTGAGCAGGACGAAGACTTTGGTGGGGCGGTGATCCTCAATGAGGTGATCCACCGCGTCGATGAAAACGGTGGCCGAATCGTCACCATCCACTCGATCTACCGAGCCGACAGCGAATCAGGTGCTGAGAGCCTCGAGCGCGACACACAGGGGTTCCGCTCCGCATCACAAAAGATCCATCTCGTACGCGCCCAGACGATCTCACCCGATGGAACGCGAACCCCAGTACGACCGAACGCCACGTTCATCCAGAGTCCGCAGCGCAATGCCGACCAGGCACTCTATTCGGACTCGCAGGAGCTCGTGGTCATCTATCCGAAGATCAAGCCGGGGACGCTCACCGAGTCGATCATCGTCATCGAGGAGGACGAGATGCGAGTGCCGGGCGAATTCATGACGAGCACCACCTGGGCGAGCGGTTGGCCGCAGGCGCGTAAGCGGCTGGTGATCGATCTGCCTGAGGCGCTCGGCAAGCGCCTGCACTTTTCGCCACTCGGCGCCGGCACTCCCCAACCGCAGCGCACCGAACCAGCCACAGGCCGAATCCGTTTCGAACTTAGCCAACTTGGCTCCTCTGGATACCTGTGGGAAATCGGACGCCCGCCGGTCTCCCAAGCTGGGCCAGCGACTTGGATCACGACGCTCGCGGACTGGGATGCCTTCGCTGATTGGTATCGCCCACTCATCAAGGATCGGGCGACCCTGAAACCGAGCCTCGCCGCCAAAGTCGACGAATGGACAGCCGATGCGCAAGACGATGACGAGATCATCGCCCGACTGCTGCGGCGTGCCTCCAATGACGTGCGCTACACCGGACTCGAATTTGGCATCGCCGGCCTGCAACCCTACGACTGCAACGAGGTCTGGGAAAACCAGTATGGCGACTGCAAGGACAAGGCCAACCTGCTGCGTGCCATGCTCGCCCACAAGGGAATCAGGTCATACCTAACCTTGCTCAACACCGACTCAACAGGTCGCATCGAAAAGCGCTCGCCCGACTACCGGCAATTCAACCACGCCATCCTAGCGATCGAGCGTGAGGGAAAACCACTGCTGTTCTGCGATCCTACCATCGAATTCTCTGCGCCCGGGGAGCTCGCTCCCAGCGACGCCGATCGTGATGTTTTACTCATCCGGGAAGACGCTGCGCAGTTCGCGCGCACGCCGTCTGCCTCAGCAGGCCACCTCGACTACCATTTTGATCTCGACCTGAATGCGGCGCGCGAAATCGCTGGATGGCTGACGCTCACCGCCACCGGAAACTACGCCAGCGCATACGGCAGCTACTTCTCCAAACAGGATCCGCAGGCACTCAACCAGGCGACCGCAAGCATCCTCACCCAATTCTACCCAACCGCCGAGGTCGTGGATATCGAGCGCCCCGAGTGGCAGGGTGGCGACTACGAACTGCGCGCCTACTTCGTCGCCCCCGGTCGCGACACCCGCAAGCTGAGCCTAACATTTCCCTATTCGAATTCGATCTTCCCCAACCTCGGCGAGACCAAATCCCGGCGGGCGCCCTACTACGGAGTCGCTGATCACATCACCATCGATGCGACCATCCGCACACCGTCGGAACTAGGATCGGCCCAAATCCCCGCACCGCTCGGGATCGATTCCTCAGCGATCAAGGCAGAGGCGAACTGGCAAGCTTCGCCGGAGGGCAACCACTACCGCGGGCAGTTGGATGTCGTGATCAAGAAGCCGTTGTTCACCGCAGAGGAGTTCCAAGTAGCCTTCGGCGCGCTCACCTCCTTACGCTCGTGGCTGGATGCCCCACTGATCTTCGACAAGACGAAAATCCCAGCCAGAACCCCACCCGTCGCGATCGACAATTTCCCACTGATGCCAAGTTTACAAGGTCAGCTGACCCTCCTCGATCAGCGCTTCCCCGACGACGGCAACCTCGAGCAGAGAAGCGCCGCACTTCTCAAGGTGCGGCAGTATTTCCCCGATGATCAGAAAGCCGAGTTCTTCGTCGAGCTCAACCTCGCGGAGATCGCTTGGAACCAAGACAGAACGCAGCCAGCCATCGACCGGCTTTTAAAATTGCTCAACAGCGCCGCTAGCGATGCGGTCGACGACGAGGAGATTGCCTGGGCCGAATACGTGTTGGCATTTTGTTACCGTGACATGGGAAATCTCGACAAGGCAAAACAGCTCTTCAAAGAGGTCGCGGAAAATGCCGAGGTCTCCGATTTCCGCCGAGGCTGGGCGGGCTACCAGCGCCTCAGCCTGCTCAAGGGCGAGGAGGATCCCGACTATGGCAAGCTCGCAGCGGAGACGAACGCGCTACTCGATTTCGAAACCGAGGCGCGCGCTTACTTGGTCGCAATGCATTGCGAATTCATGATTCGCAACGGGGAGTCCGAGAAGTTGCAGCAGCGCCTCAGCGAAATCGTTGGCCAGAACCCAGAAGATCTCCCCGAGATCGTCGAACTCATCGCTTCCGTCGCACGCGAACTCCCTGCCGAGGAATCGGCCGGCTTGATCCAGCTCGTCTCCGAGCTTGAAATCGACGAGAAAAATCCTGCGGCGAAGACCCTGGCAGCGGAACTCGAAAACCTGTGGAAATTCCGCGAGTCGGCGGCCAGCTACACGGTGATCCAAGAGAAGTTGCGCGCCTTCGTCGCTGAGAATCGACCGGAAGATTGGGAGGCCGACGCCAAGACAAACGCTGAAATCCTCGACGACCTAGAGGGGCAAGGCACACCCGAGGATTACCTGCGTTTGACCGCGCTGCACCTCACCACCGCCCCGCCAGACGATCGCTTTGCCTACTTCCTCTGGCGTATGGCCGCGTGGGGCGAGTATGCAAAGCGGGTGGAAATCTCTGTCTTCAAAAAACCACTCCTGCCATTCTTGCTCGACTTATGTGAGCAGCTTCCCAAGAGCAACCCCTACTACTTGGAGGGACGTTTTCTTCGCGGCAAAGTACTCGGGTTGGACGGCCAGCTAGACGAAGAAATCGCCATCTACGAGCAATTGTTCGAGTCTGATCTACTGACGACTGATGCCTTCGTTGTTGCGGCAACCGTTAGGCTCGGAAATGCTCTCGAACTGAAGGACAAACCCAATGAGGCGCGCAAACGCTACGTCACTTTAAAGAAATTCACCCAGGACTACGCGGTCGCCAACGACTCACTCCTCAAGGCGACTCTCATCAGCCTCGAGTTCGGACAGCGCGACCGCGCCATCGACCTGATCAAGCACCTCGCCAAAACCAATAATGAGACGCTCGACACCACCCCGCACGCCCTCCAAATCAGGTCTCTCATCGAACTTGGTGATGTCGCGACTGACTACTGGGATGCCAGCGAAGAGTGGTGGCAGCTATGGGAGAAACTCCACACAACGATCGCTGCGGGCGCCGAGTTAAAACCCGTTCGCGTGCCAGCCATCGGCGATCCAAATCTCTTTGGAGCCCCGCTGCGTGCCGCGGCTCAGTCGGAGGATAAGGCTGCGTTCTACGCAAAGGTGGACCTGCTCTTACGCGCTCTGCGCTGGTCCCCCAACTATCTGAGCGACGCTTGCTCAGCCCTGATCTTCCTCGCCCCTAACCTCAGTCCTGAAGCCGCGGGCGACCTGCGCGCACTGGTGATTGCCATTTGCGAAGACCTGCCAGAATCGAAGGACGAGGCACTCCGCCAACGACAGCTCTACCACTCGCTCGCACTGGTCGATTCGGAACGTCCCGAGGACGCCCTGCCAATTACTGAAGCGTTCTTCGAATCAGCAACGAAAAAAGACTCGAGCTACTACTCGATGGTGCGGATCCGGTCGATCGCCGCCAGCCGCGTCGACGGCTCCGACTTGGAGGTGCCGACCAAGGCACTCGAGGAGATCCTCGCCACGAGGGAAAACGACGAGAACCGTGCGCAAAATATTTTTCAACTAGCGAACCTCTACAAGCTCCGTGATCGCAAAGATGATGAGGAAGCCCTGCTCGCCCGGGAGCTAGAGAACCCGCTGATCCGCAACGACGAGCGCGCCCTAGCGAGCCTTGCCGGCCGCTACCAGACCCTGGCGCGTGAAGGAAACGGAGCCAAAGACTTCACCCAGGCGGTCGAGGTTTGGCTGGATGCGCATGCACCGGCCTGGCTCGATTCGTGCCCACCGAGATCACTCGCAGATCCGCGCATTGGCGATGATCTCGAGTCAGCGCTGGAGGAAATCGATTCGCGATTCACCATGGAAGAGTCGATCAAACTCGGCCTGCTCGCGGCAAAGTCCGATCGGCTCAGCATCGACGAACGCGAGAGTGCTTTCCTCTCGGCCTTCGGGGTTCTGCACTTCGATGCAGCGACTCACAGACAGGCGCGCAAAATGCTGACGAGCGTCCTCGATCAGGACGAATTCCCCACCAGCCTGAAACAGATCGCCCTATTCGGTGGTCTCGATTCGGCCGTCGCTAGCCGGCAGCCGGGCGACATAGGGTTCCTCCTCGCCCACCCTGTGCTCGATCGCAGCAACGAGCGGCTGACGGATCTGATCGAGCTCTACGGACACCTTGCATCGATAAATTTCAACTCTGCGGACTCGATCTCCAAGACCATTAGCAAACTGACCGACGGCGGATTGTCGAGCGCCGAACTGGGAGCCGTGCTGCAGCTGTTCCCGCGCTTGCTCGAGTTAGGCGAACTCACTGCTGCGGAATCGGTCTACAAGGCATGTCGCCAGTGGAAACTCGATCCGGACGTCCGAGCGACCAACAACGCCATCAAGCTGAACCTCCTCAAGCTCCTCAAATACGGTCGCAAAACGATTCCCATCACAGCAAAGCTGCATGCGGCTCTCGCACCGGGACTCGGGCTGGAGAGGGTCACTGAACCAGAGTGGTTCTCCCAGCGTCGCCACTTCGATGACCTCAACGACTTGAGCATCGCCGATGCACGCAGCCTGCGGCTGTGGCAGGTGAAGACGAAGGCATACGACCAGACCGATCCGAGTTTCTGGTTCGATGTCGCCGATGCGATCCAATCGAAGCAATCGGTTCCCTTTGCCTACCAGCTCCTCGAAATCTTCCTACGCGAGACCGAGGACGATGCCCGCCGGGCGAGCGCGGCCTTCTTTGCCCCCGGAGTGGTCGATACCGACGAGCCCAAGATCCGCGAGCAGTTGCGTAAAATTTTCGCCCCCTACCGCGAGCTCGCCGATGCCCCGCTGACGCGCGATGCGATCCGCCTCTACGAGATCAATACGGACAAGCTCCGCACCGGCCAGGACTTTGATATCGACGAGGCCTTCGGTAGCTTGGCACACCCAGCCGCGCGGAGAATGCACCTGCGCGCGAAGCTGACGCAACTCATACAGCAGGAGGATCCGGCCAAATTGAGCCGTTACCTCGAGCGCATGGACGGCGACCGACTACTCGACACCGACTACCTCGACCTCACCCTCCCAGCCCTCAAACTCGGTGGATTGGAGGACGAGGCGGAGCTGGCCGCCGAGACCGCGATCGAAAAAATTCCGGCGCTAATCGCGAAAGGCTGGCGTTCAAAAGATACCAGAGCGCTCGGCACGGCCTACCAGTATGCCATCCTCCTCGATCGCCCGGAACTCGTCCCGGCAGCCGCTTTCGAGTCGCTACACAAAGACGGAGTTAAGAACGAGCGGTTGCGCCTCGGGATGGAGATGATGCACCACGGGCTCCACAAGGACTGGCAGAAACTCGAAGCCTCAGCCAGCGAGGCGATCAGACAGTTTCCGACTTTCTACACGTTCTATTTGGAGAAGGCCCGCGCGCTCTACCAGCAGGGCAAGAAGAAAGAGGCCATCGAGCCGCTCGAGATCTTCCTAAAATACGGCGCCGACGACGTCGAGCTGAGCAAGGCGAAGCGCTGGTTGGAAGAGGCGCGCTAGCCCGAATGATATTAGCGTTAGAACCTCCGGTTTACGTGTCTGGCCGGGGGCCGAGAACTGGACTTAAGAGCTTCTCCGATCCGACCACGCGCCCGATGACAAATTTGCCAGCGCGCGCCTCGACGCGGCGCACGGTCAACTCACCGCCGTCAATATCCACGGCAAGCGCTTTGGACATCGGCAGGAAAGCACCGGTGTTGACCAACAGCCGCGTGCCCCGACGCACGACGAACGCCCTGTGGGTGTGGCCGATCACGAACACTTTCGCTTCCGGGCGGTAGCGGCTCAGCACGTCCTCAGCCACCCGCGCAGCCTCCCACCAGACCTTCAAGATCATCAAGGGACGGCTCGGTGGCCAGGCCTGGCCGAGCAAGGTCTGGATCTTTCCCAGCAGCCCCGGCTTGGCCTTGGGCTGGTGGACCTCCATCTCCTGGGTGACCCGCCGCGATACTTCGAGCGCGGTTTCGAGATCGCCGCGGTAGTCTTCAGGGTATTCCTTCTCGATCTGCAGTCTAGCAGCGTGTGCGCACTCGACATGGCGCGCCCACGGGGAAACATCGGGATACAAGACATCCCCGTGGGTGACGAAAACTTGCCCACCACACAGATCAACGGCACCCAGAGATGGCGTGTAGGGATCGTGGTTGCCGCGCAACATCACCATCGTCACCCCGGCCTCGTCGCACATCGCGATGAGCATCTCCAGCTGTGCCGCCGCCTTGTCGCGGAACTTCTTCATTCGCTCCTCGCTCGTATCGCCGTTGAAGATCACCGTCTTCACCCCCTCCAAGAGCGGAGCTAGCTGCATCGCGTCGACCACCCGACTCCCTGGGTGAGCTAGGTGGAGGTCGGACAGAATCCTGACTGGTTCTTCGAATTCTTCCATGAGCCCCTGACGGATTTAGTTGACCGTGATGAAGTGTTTCACCACACTCCAGATTGCGACGAAGAGGATCCCCCAAAGCGCCATGAAGCCCGCTTTGGCAGCGGCGGTCGTCGTCGCGACCAGTTCTCCAGAGCCAACGATCGACGCGGAGAGCACGAACCCCAATCCCGGGTGTTTTATACAACCCGCGAGCGAGGTCGGTGGATCCTCGATCTTTGCTGGATCGAGTTGGTAGGGATCTGAGAGTGACATGGCCGAGACCCTAGACTTTCAGGTGCAAGCAAAGAAGCCGAAAATTCCAACAGCTCTGGTGGGACATTCTGGGCTCTAGAAATTCAGGTAGATCTCAGCGCGGCGGTTGTGCTGGCGCCCTTCAGGGTTGTCCGTCCCGTCCAGGCTGGTGTTCTTCTTCCAGGGTTTCGCTTCGCCGTGGGCGGTGACCAAGATTTGCGACTCCGGCACTCCGAACATGATCAGCGCATTGCGCACCGCGATGCCGCGCGCCTCCGAGAGCCGGCGGTTGTACTCGTCGGTGCCGAGGGCGTCTGCGTGACCACCAATGTTCAGGTTCTTCTTCGGATCCGCCTTGAGGATGCGCGCGAGGATATCGATCTGGCGCAACGAGCGCGGTAGCAGTTCAGCCTGGTCGTATTCGAAGTAGAGCACCAGCGTCTCGCCACCGTCCGGGTTCTTCTTGATTGGCGAAAATGGCACGCGCCCCGCCTCGGAACCTTTCACGAAGTCCTCGAGCATCGACTCGATATTAACGTTCTCGACCTGCCAGCCCTTGTCCTCGACCTTCTTCAACTCGACCGCAAAATCGCCATTCGTCCCGAGTTTGTCGGAACGCACCCTAGCATACACCCAGGCCGCGGATCGCCCTGGCAGGCTCGTGGTGGTGAGGGGCTTCTCTTTGACCATCCTGAACTCGCCCTCCTCGAAAACCATGCACAGACCAGCGATTTTTTCGTCAGGGACTTTCTCGCCACAGAGTTCGAGTGCCCTCTCAAAATCTTGCGAGAGCAAAGAGCTGACGAAGTCGTCCGCAACGAATAACGGGTCGCCGCGATCCAACTCTACACCGCCGACATCCGAGCTGCCATCGGGCAGGGTCACGCCTGCGGCAATCGCGGCCTTTCGCAATGAAGAAGGAACGTGCACGCCACCAACTTTCCATCCGACCTCAGGCGCACGCATCACGTCGACGGTGATCCTCTCGGCTGGGGTGTCGCCCGCGATTGCATTTTTCGGCACCACGTAAAGCGCCCAGCGGTTGGCCTCATCGACGTCCCCAATTTCGGCGAACGGATTGTTGGGGGACGGGACATAGCCGCCTTCGCCGAAAGCATGCATGAATCCGAGCGCGCGCGGCTGCGCCAATACCTCGTCACCCACCAAGGATTTCACAGAGTCGGGATCGCCGGAGACGATTCTCTTCACCAGCGATTCGACCAGCGCCCTCGGGTTGGCGAATTTCTCGATAACGGATGGTTCTGGTTCGGGTTCGGGCTGTGGTTCAGGCTCGGGCTCCGGGGTGAAGGCTGGTGGCTTATCAATTTCCCCAGTTCCGGTCTCCACAGGGTCACCTCCAGTAACCACCTCTTCGTCACCGTCCTTTTTCCCCGAAAATTGTGGAAGTGTGAAAACGAAGAACACGATGACGCTGAGCCCCACCGCGCCAACAATGGCGAGGACAGGCATGGACGAATTTCCGCTAGTTTGGCTCATGGATTAAGAAGGTTGGAAGCTTCCCAAACCAAAGGCCGGACGCTCCATATCGCAACTGGAGTTTGGGCTAAAATGCGCGCATTCCGCGCTGTTCAGCGGAGCCTGAAACTTGGTTGCGTAGGCTTTAGATACTGTCGGGAAAGCCGGGTGGGACGCAGATGAAGCTAGTCGCACTCGGCAGGGTTTGGACGGACATCCTATGGCTCAAAAAATCTCTTGGAAGCTTGGCTAAATTTTGACGAATTCAGCTACCGGGCGATCCTCTGCCTGAGTTTTCCACAAACTTTTTTCCTAGCGCTCCCAGAGCCCCAGCGCAACCAGTTGCTTGGTCGCCGCCTCGGCCCAACCCCGATTGGCCGCCGGGCTTGCGGGGCTCGGGTGAAGCACCTTGCCGACCGTCACCCCCTCTCCCGCCACTCTATTCAGCCGTGTCTCAGCGAAAGCGCCCACGCCAATCGCAAACTCCGGTTGCAGCAATTCCAAAACACGTGCGAGGTGCACGTCGCAGGCGCTCTCGATCGCCCCCGCCTCTGAGCGCGGCAGCTTGTCCGGCGTGCGATTTTTTCCACCCAACTCCATGAATACCAGCGGGCAGTAGTTGAGCACAAAATGCTCGGCAAAAAAATCACCCACGTCCGGGTAGCGCTCGCTGAACAAGCCCCACAATCTCCGGCCGCTCACCTCAGAGCGCTGGCAGGCAAAACCATCGATCGGGCGCTTCGGGTGCTCCAATTCCGGCTTGTCCACGGCCACCTCGATCCCCATCCAGTCGCGCACCGCCGCCACCTCACCGAAAGGAATTCCCGTCTGCGCCATCCCCCACGGCCCCGGGTTCATCCCCATCATCACGCAGCGCTTTCTCTTTCCACCAAAGCGCTTCAGGTAGAGCTGGTTGGCCCTCCTCGCATAGACCAGAGGGTTGTAGATATGAGTGGTCGGCTCCGCAAATCGCAGGTCGGCCAATGCCTCACAAAGTTCATCCGCAGCTTCCAGCAGACCTTTAGAAATCGCAGTTTGACGGCTCATTTTTCGTTCGACTATCCTCCTAAGGGGTTGTCAGGAAATAAGTCATACAAAGATGCGCAGGAATTTTAGCCAGCACCAAGGCAGATTTCAGCGATTATAGCGGGCTATTTGAGTTG
>JBLHKE010000129.1:0-13456 GCA_047619485.1 Verrucomicrobiales bacterium
CAACTCCGTGCTACGCCGACTCATCGGAATCAAATGCACCAAAGGCTCCCTGCATCGTGGCCGCTTCGATCGGTTCATCGCTCGGGTCACTGAGCGACTCCAAGATCCTGCGCGCCCGGCCAGGTTCCTCCGATCCGAGGATCGACATCGCTTCCTTCAATGCACGCACGCGGTAGTCATCTTCTTGCCCGTGCCGCTGCACACGATCAAGAAATGCCGCGACATCAATCAGCTTGATGCGCGCGTCCATGAATCCGAGGTCGACTAGTTCGTTGGCCATATTAGAACTTACGCTTAGATCCAGAAAAACAGAACAGCTTCTTGCCAGCGCGTACCAGTAGCTTTCCATCGACAGGCACCGGCGCGGCGATGATCGATCCGCCCAAGTCCACTTCGCTGAGCAACGCCATCCCCTCTTTTTCCAACCTCACACTGAACAGGGTGCCATCCTCGCGCCCCGCATACAAGACGTCCCCAGCGAGGATCGGCGAGGAGTAGAACTTATTGCTCGAGCGCGGCAGCTCCTCCTCCCAGATGTCCTCGCCCGATTTCAGATCGAGGCAGCGGATCACCCCACGGTCGGTCAACACGTAAGCGCGGCCGTCTTTGGCAACCGGTGATGGGCAATCGGCACCGAAATTCTTCTTCCCCTCACGTTCCCACAAGCGGTTCTCCATGGTCACATTGCCTTTTCCACCGAGCTTCACCCCAGCGATCATCTGCGTGCGCCCGTAGGCCACCACCGCGATCCCATCGCTGATGGCCGGCGAAGAAATCACCCGCCACATCGCCTCGTCGTTCGGGTTGAACCCACCGCATTCCCACAACTTTTTCCCGTCCTTGACCGCATGCCCGGTCAGGCGATCCGCCCCCCAGGTGACAATCACGTCGCCGACCAGTTGCGGAGTGGTGTAAGATTGGTCGCTCTCCTGCTTCGTCTTGTAAGTCCGATCCGTCTTCCACGCCAACTCCCCGGTCTGGCGATTGAACGCCACCAGGTAGGACGGCCCCTCCTGCATCACCGCCACCACAATGTTGTCACCCGCGAGCACCGGCGACGATCCGAGCGGCCACCACAGAGTGTCTTCTCCCCACTTTTCCTGAAGATTCACCTCCCACTTCTTCTCTCCATCGTGCGTCAGGGCAGCGAGCCGCCCGCTTTGAAAATACACAAACACGTGATCGGCATCGACCAGTGGCGACGGGTTGCTGGTGCTGCCGTTCTTGTGCACGCGCTGTCCTTTGCGATCCTTGCCGAGCACCTTCGTCCACAGCTCCTTGCCCTCCATGCTGTAGCAAAGAATGCTATCCTGATCATCGATCGGCACCGTTAGGAAAATTTTTCCATCATACACAGCAGGTGTTGAACTCCCCTTCCCCGGCAGCGTTTCTGACCACTGAAGATTTTTCTCCAGCGACAATTTCGACGGAAAAGCGCCTCCCTCAACCACCCCGTTGCCGGCTGGTCCGCGCCATTGTGGCCAGTTGTCAGCCGAGGCGGTGCCGTAGGCAGCTAGGCCAAAAATAGAACAAAGTAGAAGTCGAGTCGTCATCATAGCGGAACCATCGCAAGCCCGACCAAGCATCGCAACTGCCAAAGACCGCAAAACCGACGCCCCTTGACCGCAACGATTCGCCCCTATAGTGTGCGCCACCCCAAAATTGCTCATATCATTAGGATAATCAGAGCCACTATAAATATCTACTGAGGTTAAAAGAACAGGAATGCCAAAAACGCTTATCATCGCCGAGAAACCCAGCGTTGCCACCGACCTCTCAAAAGTTCTCGCCAAGAAATTGGGCAAATTCGAGAAAAAGAAGGACTACTTCGAGAACGACCAGGCCATCATCTCCTCCGCCATCGGTCACCTCGTGGAGTTAAAAATGCCCACGACCCCGGAGGGCAAGAAACTCCCGTGGGGGTTCAAACACCTACCGCACATTCCTGAAAAATTCATCCTACAGCCGATCGAGCGCAACGAGTCGCGCTTCAAGCTCCTCAAGCGGCTGATGAATAAGAAGGACGTCGACACCATCATCAACGCTTGTGATGCCGGCCGCGAGGGTGAGTTGATCTTCCGCTACCTGCTCGACGAGGCAGGTGTAACAGGAAAGAAAATCCAGCGCCTGTGGATGCAGTCGATGACCAACGACGCCATCTTCGCCGCCTTCGACAAACTCCGCGACGGTGACGAGCTACAGCCACTCGCCGACGCCGCCATCTGCCGCTCCGAGAGCGACTGGCTCATCGGCCTCAACGGCACCCGTGCCCTGACCGCTTACAACTCACGCAACGGCGGCTTCAACGTCACCACCGCTGGCCGCGTCCAGACCCCGACCCTCGCCATCCTCGCCGAGCGCGAAGTCGAGATCCGCAGTTTCGTCTCCGATGACTACTGGGAGGTCCATGGCGATTTCAAAGTCGAAGCAGGCAATTACGCCGGCCGCTGGTTCCGCGAGGACTTCAAAAAAGACCCCGCCAAAGAACACGGTCGTGCCGAGCGCATCTGGACATCTGAAGAAGCCCACATCATCCGCGACCGCTGCGAGGGCAAAGAGGGAATCGTCGAGGAGAAAAAGAAGCCGACCAAGCAGGGCGCCCCACAGCTCTACGACTTGACCACCTTGCAGCGCGAGGCCGGTAGCCGTTTTGGTTTCAGCGCCAAGCGCACCCTGCAGTTGGCGCAGGCACTCTACGATCGCTACAAACTCCTCACCTACCCGAGAACCGACTCCCGCTACCTGCCCGAGGATTACCTCAAGACGGTCGAGGAGAACATCGCTGGCTTCGAGCGCGCCGCGCCGAACAACGCCTTCCCAAAGGAAATTTCCGGTTTTGCCGCGCACATCCTAAAGAACAAGCTCATCACGCCGAGCAAACGTATCTTCGACAACTCCAAGATCAGTGATCACTTTGCGATCATCCCGACTGGGAAAATCCCCGCCGGCGGTCTCGAAGAGCCCGCGCTGAAGCTCTACGACCACGTGCTGCGCCGTTTCCTCTCGGTCTTCTACCCAGCGGCGGAGTTCGAGAACACCTCGCGAATTACGCGCATCGGCGAGGACACCTTTAAGACTGACGGCAAAGTGTTGATCGTCCCCGGCTGGCTCGAAGTCTACGGCCGCAAGCCCGGCGTCCCAGATGGCAAAGACGAACTCGTCCCCGCCAAAGATGGCGAGCGCGCGCTCGCCATCGCTGTCGAGGTCCAGGACAAACAAACGCGCCCACCGGCGCGTTTTACAGAATCGACCCTCCTCAGCGCCATGGAGACCGCCGGCAAACGCGTCGACGACGAGGCTCTGCGCGAGGCAATGAGCGAACGTGGACTCGGCACCCCGGCCACCCGAGCGGCCACCATCGAAGGCCTGATCAACCAGAAATACATGGAGCGCAACGAGCTGAATAAGCGCGAGCTGATCACCACCAACAAAGGCATCGCGCTCATTCAACAACTGCATGACATCGGACTGAAAGAACTCGGATCGCCCGAGATGACCGGCGAGTGGGAGCACAAGCTCAAAGAGATGGAGCACGGTCGGCTCGACCGAGAAACCTTCATGAACGAGATCAAGGCGGTGACCAAGAACCTCGTCAAGCGCACCCAAGACTACACCCAGGAACTGATCGACAAGAAGTATCCAGACCTGGTAGTCCCCTGCCCGATCTGTCACGCCGACAGCCTCAAACAGACCGACGGAACGTTCGAGTGCCACGACACAGAGTGCAAATTCCGCACCAAGCGATTCGTCGCTAGCCACGAGGTCACGACTGCCGAGGCCAAAGATCTTTTCACTAAGGGAACCACCGAATACATCCCGACGTTCAAGAGCCGCTTCGGTCAACCGTTCACCGCCCAGTTGGTCTTGACGGAGGACTTCAAAGTCACCTTCAAGTTCGAAGGCGACGACGAGAAGCAGAAGGAGCTCGACAACCTCAACGACGAGCAGATGATCGCGTCAGTCCTCAACCCGGAGACCGGCAAAGAGGCCAAAATCTACGAGACCGAAGCCGCCTACCTGGCTCCGGAGCTCGCCAAGAAAAAGAGCAAGACCGGCGTCCGCGTCAGCAAGACCTTGCTCGGGCAAGAAGTGTCCACCGAGCAGGCCGTCAAACTCTTCACCGAAGGCAAGACGGACCTGTTGACCGAGTTCGTCTCGAAGAAGAAAGGCAACCGCAAGTTCAGCGCGTTCCTGAAACTGAATCTCGAGACTGGCAAGATCGACTGGGAGTTCCCACCGCGTGCCAAGAAGACAGCGAAGAAGAAAACGGCCGCCAAAAAGAAGACCGCGGCCAAGGGGGACGACTAACCCACGGGAGCGTGGGCGCCCCGCCCGCATCAACCTGATCAGCAAAGCTCGAGAGCGCAGTGCCAAAGCCACTCCAATACTGGCCCTATCTGGCCGCCCCCCTCGGCGGTGCCCTGCTCAGCCTCTGCTACCCGCCATTCGACTACTCCGGTTTCATCTGGGCGTTCCTGATTCCGCTTTTTGCCGCCCTCTGGTCCGCCCCCGCCAAGCCGAAACATCCGATTCTCCGCGGATCCATCCTCGGCTACCTATTCGGACTCGCGTTTTTTGGCATCAACCTCAGCTGGATCAGTGAGGTGCACCCGGCGGCGATCTGCATCGCCTTCTACCTCGCGCTCTACCCGGCCGTCTTTGGCTGCATCGCTAGCACCCTCGGTCGCCCGCGCGACGAACAACTCTGCCCGACCGGATCGACCAACAAGTGGCCAACCACCTTCGCTGTCGCCCGCACGACTATCCGCGTCTCCCTGATAAACGCCGCGGCCTGGACCGGTCTTGAATACCTCCGCGGCATCCTCTTCACGGGCTTTGGTTGGAACGGCCTCGGCGTCGCCTTCCACGACGAACTCCTCGTCCTCGCCCAACCAGCCGACATCATCGGCGTCACCGGGCTCTCATTCATGATCGTGTTCGTCGGCACCACCTTCGCCGCCACCCTGCGACGACTCCAACTCGAGATCCACAACGCCACCATGCGCCCGCACCTCGACTTCGCCGCCGCCGTGGCCATGATCATCGCCTTCTTCTTTTACGGTATCGCGAAAACCACCCAGAAGCCGGCCGAGGATCCCATCGTGGTCAAGACGCTCCTCGTCCAAGCCAACATCCCCCAGGAAGAAAAATGGGATCAGGCCTACATCAAAGAAATCTACGACAGCTACGAGAAACTCACCGTCCCGGTCGTCGCCTCCTCGCCACTCGATCTGGTCATCTGGCCAGAGTCCGCGCTGCCGCTGGAATACTACTACAACGGCAACTACCACGAGACCTACTTCAACCGCCTGCTGGCCGAGAACGATTACACGCTCATCTTCGGCACCAATGAGAACGCCATCAGTGAAGGTTACTTCAACTCGATCATGACGATGCGCGGCAACACCGACAGCAGGCAGTCCTATCGCAAGATCCACCTCGTCCCCTTCGGTGAATACGTCCCCTTCCGCGGCAAGATCAAACCTCTCAACTTCCTCGAAGATATCATCGGCGGCGACTTTGACCGCGGCACCAGCACCGACCC
Source organism: Verrucomicrobiales bacterium (assembly GCA_047619485.1). Classification (GTDB taxonomy): domain Bacteria; phylum Verrucomicrobiota; class Verrucomicrobiia; order Verrucomicrobiales; family DEV007; genus JBLHKE01. The sequence continues at coordinate 5,546 of JBLHKE010000129.1, forward strand.
TCTCCCCCTAACAAAACCAGAACCATTCAGCGTCATTCCGACGATCTGTTTCGAGGATACCATCGGTCGCCTCACACGAAAATTCGTCCGCAGCGAACCCCAGCTCATCGTCAACTGCACCAACGACGGCTGGTTCGGCCAGAGCGCCTGTTCGCGCCAGCACATGGCCAACGCCAAATTCCGCTGCATCGAACTGCGGCGCCCGATGGCGCGTGCGGCCAATACCGGCGTCACCTGCGTCATCGACGAGACCGGATCGCTCGATGATCGCCGCCAGGGCGGCTACGAACCACGCATCATCCGCGAAGGAGGCGCTGGCAGCAGCAGCTTTGTCCAGGGCTTCATGTCGACCCGCATCGCCCTCGACCGCAACCCACCTATCACTTTCTACGCCAAACACGGCGACCTATTTTCGATCCTCTGCGGGCTCGGCGCAGCACTCGCCGTAGTGGTGACCTCTGGTCGCCATCTCTTGCAAAAACAACGCGACAACTAAAATCAAGGAGCCAGGGGCGTCTCGCCCCGACACATAGCAACACGCGGCGAGACGCTCCATGCTCCTTGATTTTTGAACCTGTCGGCCGAATAATTCCGACAGACTCCTCTTATCGCCACGCTCCTACGTCCAATCTGCTCTCCGACGGGGGTATTCTCATAACATCATGCGTCTCCTACCCATATTTCTTCTAGTATTCGTCGCCTCGGCCCAAGCCGCGAAGATCGAATTCAACCGCGACGTCCGCCCGATCCTGTCCAACAACTGCTTCTATTGCCACGGACCAGACGAGAACCACCGCAAGGCGGATCTGCGGCTCGACAACCGCGCTGGCGCGATCGAGGAGCGCAAGGGAGATCGAGCGATCGACCCGACCGCGCTCTCTGACTCCGAACTCATCCACCGCATCCTCTCCACCGACGAGGATGAGATGATGCCGCCGCCCGAAACCCATCACAAACTAACTGCGGCAGAGAAACAGACCCTCAAGGAATGGGTCGAGCAGGGTGCCGAGTACCAAGATCACTGGTCGTTCATCGCCCCGGAGAAATCACCAGTGCCGCAGAACGGCGCCGCGCACCCGATCGATGCGTTCCTCCTAGAACAGGTCAAAAGCGCTGGCCTCGGCCCGCTGCCAGCAGCTAGCAAGGAGACGCTCATCCGCCGGGTCAGCCTAGATCTGACCGGGCTGCCCCCAACTCCCGCCGAGGTCGACGCATTCGTCGCCGACCCGTCACCCGACGCCTACGGAAAACTGGTCGACCGCCTGCTCGCCAGCCCCCACTATGGTGAGCGCATGACCCTCGACTGGATGGACGCCGCCCGCTACGGCGACTCCTCCGTCATGCACGCCGACGGTCCGCGCGACATGTGGCCATGGCGTGATTGGGTCATCAAGGCCTACAACGACAACATGCCATTCGATCAGTTCACGATCGAACAGCTCGCCGGTGACCTGCTACCAGACGCCACGAACCAGCAGAAGATCGCCAGCGGCTTCAACCGCAACCATGCCACCTCCGATGAAGGCGGCGCCATTCCGGAGGAACTACGCGTTAGCTACGTCGTCGATCGCGTCAAGACCACCAGCACCGTGTGGCTCGCATTGAGCATGGAATGTGCGCAGTGTCATGATCACAAATACGACCCGATTTCGCAGAAGGATTACTACAAGTTTTTCGCGTATTTCAACAACACCACCGACCCGGGGATGCAGTCCCGAAACGGAAATCAGGCACCAGTCGTCACCGTTGTTTCGACACAAGCACAGGTGGCAATCGACGCTGCTGCCAAGCGTCACCAAGAAGCGATTGCAAAGCTCGATGCGCACAAGAAGGCAGCCGATCCAGCCTTCCAAGCGTGGTTGGCCGAAGCAGAGAAAAACGCCAGCAGCCAGCGTCCTGAGCCAACTGGCCTGACCCACCAATTCCCCCTCACAGAACGCAAAGGCAAACAGATCTCCAACGCGGTGACCAAGGCAAAGGGCAACGGATCAAAGCTCACGCCAGTAAAACGCGACACCTTGGATCGCGGCCTCAAGTTCGACGGCAAGACCAGCTACGCCTTCGACAAACACCCTCCGCTCGAGCGCGATCAGGCCTTCACTTTCTCCAGCTGGCTAAAGCTCCCACAGAGTTCTAGCGGCTCCGTCCTCGCCCGCATGGACGTCAGCAAAGACTATCGCGGCTACGACCTCTGGGTGCAGGGGCGTAGCATCGGCACCCACATCATCAGCGCCTGGCCAAGCAACGCCATCAAGGTCGTGAGCACCGAGGAGCTCACCGCCAACCGCTGGCATCACGTGTCCCTCAGCTACGACGGTTCGTCGACTCCCGAAGGGATCAAGATCTACATCGATGGCAAACTCACCACCAACAAGGTTGAACAGAATAGCCTCAATGGCTCGATCGCCACCGACACCCCATTCCGCATCGGCAGCCGCTCGCAAGGTGGTCATTTCAACGGTGAGGCCGACGACATCCGTATCTACGATCACGTCCTCAACCAGGATGAGATCGCCAGCCTCGGCGGCAATCCGATCGCAGCCATCCTTGCCACAGCCAAGGACAAGCGCACGCCCGAGCAACGTGAACAACTGCTGAGCTACTACCTCAATACCTCTGATAAAATGTTCCAGTCGCTGACCGCCGCAGTCGGCAAGCTCGGCACCACTGAGAAGAATCTGCGCGACCAGAACAAAGTCACCTCGATGATCATGCAGGACGAGGTCAACAAGCCCCGCATGACCTACGTGCTCGACCGCGGCCAGTATGACTCACCAATCAAAGACGAGATCATCCCGATCGGTGTACCGGCCGCGCTCGGCGCGCTACCGGGAGGTGCCCCTGCAAACCGCCTCGGCCTCGCCCAGTGGCTCACCCGCCCCGACCATCCCCTCACCGCTCGCGTGGCAGTCAACCGACTGTGGACGACCTTCTTCGGTACCGGACTGGTCAAGACAAGCGGCGACTTCGGCAACCAAGGTGAGTGGCCGAGCCACCCGCAACTCCTTGACTGGCTGGCAGTCGATTTCGTCGAAAATGGTTGGGACACCAAGCACGCGATCAAGCAGATTGTCACCAGTGAGGCCTATAAGCGCAACTCGGCGACGACGCCAGAACTGCTCGAACGAGATCCTGAGAATCGCCTGCTAGCACGTGGCCCACGCTTTCGCCTGCACGCCGAATTCATCCGCGACAACGCCCTCGCCATCTCCGGACTCCTCGTTCCAAAGGTCGGTGGTCCAGGCGTCAAACCCTACCAGCCAGCCAACATCTGGAACGAGGTATCGCTCAACGGTGGCCTGCGCTACAAACGCGATAGCGGCGAGAAGCTCTACCGGCGTGCGATGTATACCTACTGGAAACGCAGTGCCCCGCTCCCGAGCATGCTCATCTTCGACGTCCCGACCCGTGAGATGTGCGCCGTGCAACGCCCGCGCACCAACACGCCATTGCAAGCGCTCGTCACCCTCAACGATCCACAGTTCGTCGAAGCCGCCCGCGCACTCGCTCAGCGGCTCATCAAAGAAGCAGCCACGACCGAGGCGCGCATCGATCTGGCGTTCCGACTGGCGACTGCCCGACACCCGAACGCCCGCGAGATCGAGATCTTGAAAAACACCCTCGCAACCCAGACTGAGATCTTCAAATCTGACCAGACGAAGGCCGAAGAGTTTCTCAAAGTCGGCGAGTCCAAACGTGACGAGTCCATCGACAAAACCGAGCACGCAGCGTGGTCTGTCATCTCCCAAATGATTCTGAATTTGGACGAGACCGTAACGCGCGGCTAGATCAATCGCTTTACCAGCGGGCTAATCCCGAGAACAATTGCCGCCAGCGTGCAGATTTCCATGCCCTAGGAGCCTGTCGGACTTAGAGGATTCGAGCAAAACGTTTTAGAATTCCGATCCAGATCCGTTTGCTGGGGAGGATTTAAATGGATTTAATGACGATTCAGCGGGCGGATCTGGGCGAATTCTAAAATGATTCTTGCCGGAGCGGGTAAGTCCGACAGCCTCCTAGGAGCCGCGTTATTTTTCCAGGATCGACGTAGATTACTTTGCGCTCACCAATCGTTTTCAAGCTACCACTCACCTCGACTGGCTCCGCGACAAAATCGAACACCGCCTCGTTGATCGGCGCACCGTCCTCGCCGACGAGAAGGTAATGCGCCAGTTGGCCATCAGTGGTTCTAACCACAAGCAACGGCGGCACCCCACCTGCCAAACAGCGGATGGCCCAGGCCCGGTGTGGCTTGAAACAGCCCGGGTTCATCACCCCGAGATGACACTTTGCATCGACAATCTCGCCGCGCAAAGTCGCTGGCAGACCAGCTGACTCGGCCAGCACCTCCCCAGTTGCTACGCCGCTCGAAACGATCGTCTCGGGCACGACTTCGATCATCGCGTCCAGTTCGCCACCGATGTAAGTCCCCTCCAAGGTCACTTGCTGCAGGTGAAATTTCTCGGTGACCTCCGGCGACAGACCAAATTTCAACGCCACATACACGATAGAGGTTCAGCCTGCAGAAAACCGAACGCCTGGAATGGGAACGCTCCCATCCTCGTGCCAGCGTCCGATATGAATACAGACAAGATCGGATTGATCGAAGATCCGACGTGGTAGGTCAAGATCGCCAACACGGCGTGGACCAAAGCGAGCAAAAACATCGTCACGCCGAGATGACGGCGATTGTAGAGCAGTGGCATCAACCGTCTTTGCACCTTTGAATGAAAAGACCGCCCCGAACAGCACGCCGAGCAGCAAGTAGCTCCCGAGACAGGTGAGCAGAATGGATACAATAGCGGTCATTTGTTAAAACGAGTTCGTCCAAATCGAGAACTCTGTGCCAGTTCATAAGTCCCCCTCAGTCTTCTTGGAGGTTTCGTTCTTCTGCTCGACCCAGCAGCCACCAGATAGTCATGTCGAGATTCCAAGCCGCGGCAGGATCACCAGTTGCAACAGCAAGTAGGCACCGAGCGCGGCCAGAAACACCCCAAGCCGCGAGTCGAAGAAACCGCCGATCGCGCTCCAGATAGATTGGAAAATTTCAGTCATACAACCATGGGATAATCGTGGGGATTAGAAATGCGGCTGGCAATGGTAAACGTCTACAGCACGCCAACACCCCACAGCTTGGTATATCTTTCGCAGTGGATGATGATGCTTTTGTACTTCGACAAATCGATCCTCACAGGCAGCGAGTCGCTCTGGTCGCCCTTATTAGATTTGAGTTTCGCGACCAGCTTTGCGCCAGTCGTTGCGCTCTTGCTATTAAGTGATCCAGCAGCCGTCGGTGAGAGGAAAACCTGGTGGTCGGTGAGACGTAGATTGGAATGTAATATTCCATTAAAAGTTCGACAGCAGTGGTTGATCACTATGTTGAAGAATATCCGCCGCGAGGATCGCGAAAACCGATCCCCACTACCGATTGACGCCGGAAGCTCAAATCTTGTCGAACTCCACTCATTCCCACGACAAGGCAATCGAGCGCGTAATCTGTTGCGCGCATGCATGGGGGAGCTCCTAGGCTTCGCCAAGAAAAACAGAGATAACCTCAGTCCTGAACGCACAGAAAGAAGTCGCAAAATCCTTGCGGCGCAACGCGAGGGATGATTTCCGGCCAACGATTTGCCGTTCTAGGGATTCGCCACGGTTTTGCGCCAGCCAGCGGCTAGATGCCACAAGAAATCTACCTTCAGGGCACCTCCGAAAAATTCACTCGCCATTCAGCGAGACTCTCCCTATCAATCGGGAATATTTACAGGTTCCGGTCATCCAATTTCCAATGGAAAAAATCATCTCTGACAACCTCCAATGCATCGGCCAAGCAATTGACCTCTTGAATGGGATAGGGGCGGATCTGTATTCGCGTGCCTCCGCTGAGACCCTCGGCGCTGGAGTCGGCTCCCACATCCGCCACAATATCGATCACTACGAGAGCTTCCTAAACCGCAGATCGCCAGAGCGCATCGACTACGAAGACCGGCAGCGTGATGCACAACTCGAAACCGACCCCGCCGCCGCCTACGACCGTCTCGCCGCAGTCAGCGCCGTCTTGCGTGAGTTCGACACCTCCGGGCTCGACCGGGCGGTCGAGGTGAAGATTGAAAACCCTGGCGACCGGCCGGAGTCCCAGTGGGCGACCACCACCGGACGACGCGAATTGCAATTTCTCCTCAGCCACACAGTCCACCACTACGCCCTCATCGCGATGATCTGCAGACAGCATGGCGCCGAGATGCCAGACAATTTCGGCGTTGCCCCCTCGACGCTCCGCTACCGCCAGCTCGCCCAGACTGCCGAATGTGCACGGTAAGCTGGTGCCACCAATTCCCCGGCTCGTACGCGCTGTTTTTTAATCGCGACGAAAGTAAGACCAGACTCCCGGCCACCCCGCCGCGGGTGCAATCTGCCAACGGCGTCGAATTCATCACCCCCGCCGACGGCGACCACGGGGGCACCTGGCTGCTGGCAAATGCGCACGGCCTCAGCGTCGGCATTCTCAACCACTACGCCGCCAGTGAGACCTACACTCCAGATAAACCGACCAGCCGTGGACACCTCGTGCTCTCGTTGGCCGATGCACATGACCCGCAGGCGGTAGCCGAAAATCTCGCCAGCATCGACCCGGCGCCATTTCGCCCATTCGTTCTGTTCGCGGTCAGCCCGAGCGACGCCCTCCTGTGGATTTGGGATGGAAAAAGATTACGCACTGATTCCCCCCGACTACCACTCACGACGTCTTCCTACCGAACAGACGAAGTCGTCGCCTCCAGACGCCTGGCATTCGCAAACCTTAGATCAAAAACACCGGAGTCCCTCGCTTACTACCACGAGAGTCACGATCCCGAACGGCCAAAATTTTCTATCCGCCTGCGCCGCCAAAACACGCAGACCGTAAGCTTGAGCCGCATCAAAATCTCCCCACGAGAAGTCACTTACACCTACCGGCCCGAGCCCGATGAATCTCTAGCGTTCGGCCCGGCAGCCAGAGTCTCGATTCCACGCCTGACATGAGAGATCGGCTACCCAGCGGGAAGAAGCTACTTCTCATCTACCTCTTGCTGCTGGGCGTCTCCCACGCCGTTAAGCAATTTCGCAGCGACACCGGCCCACTGGCCGCAGAACAGGTTCGCGAGAACATCGGCGACATCCAGGTCGCCTACAAAGACATCCCGGCCGATGACCCGGGCTCCCCCACCCTTGTCCTGCTCCACGGCAGCCCGGTGGACTCGTCCTGCTGGGACAACTTCATCGCAGAAGTCCGCGGCCGCTACCGCATCATCGTCCCTGACCTACCTGGCTTCGGTGGCTCGACACGCGAGGTCGAAAACTATTCGATCGAATCCCACGCGCAGCAGTTGGACAAGCTTTTGGCCTCGCTAGATGTCCTCAGCGCGCATGTCCTAGGCTACAGCATGGGCGGCGGTGTCGCGCTCGAACTGTTTGACGAAACCCCACAGCGAGTGGATTCGCTCACGCTGGTCTCATCGATCGGTGTCCAAGAACTCGAGCTGCTCGGCGACTACACGCTCAACCACGCCGTCCACGGCGCCCAGCTGTTCTACTTCTGGCTGTTCTACAACTTCACCCCGAACTTTGGCCTGCTCGACGACTCGCTGCTCAACCTCAGCTACTGCAAAAATTTCTATGAGACCGACCAGCGCCCGCTGCGCAACATTATGGGAATGATCGATGTCCCCACGCTGATCCTCCACGGCGAAAAGGATGTTCTCGTCCCCTTCGCTGCAGCCAAAGAGCACGCCCGCCTGATCCCACACGCGCAGACCGAGTTCTTCGCAGACAAGGGGCACATGTTCCTCTTCAGCGACCCCGAACTCGTCGCCCAATCCATCGCTCCGTTCATCAACTCGACCGAATCCGGCCACGCGCCGCGCCGTGCAGACTCCA
>JBLHKE010000130.1:0-13413 GCA_047619485.1 Verrucomicrobiales bacterium
AAAATGGGTCTAGCTCGAGGCATACATATATCCTGGGCATAGGCGTGGTAATTGCAAGCCTTTTCTTCGACTTTTTAGGGCGCGGCTCGGCGATCTGATTTATGGATCTGGATCGCTCGATTTGCGTAGTCGGCGGTGGGCTCGCCCTGCGCGCGGTATAAATCGCGCTGGGCATCGAGTTGTTCTCTAAGCAATCAAGCAGACATTGAATACTGAAGATGGAATGCCGTTTCCTCGGGTACAGCGACGGAAGGAACTGGAAACGGTGGCTACGGTATGACTGTGATTTGCAATCAAAGTCGTGGTCCGAAGGGCGCTTAGCGTATCCTTGCCCTACTCAGCACGACGGAGGTTCGATCGTAAATCGAGGCTACGGCAAGAGGCACTGGCTGGGCTCATGGCTCGATCAGCCAATCTTTGGGGGCAGTAAAATTCTTGCGACCTTCGCTGTAAAGGCCTGCGCCGGGTTTCTGGAGGGTGCCGAAGTCTTTGAGCTGCTTGAGCATCGCTGTGACGCGGTCGGGGTGTTGTTTGGCGACGTTGCTCGTTTCGCTGGGGTCAGTGGTGAGGTTGTAGAGTTCTAGTTTGAGGTCGGCTCTTTTGGAGGAGAAAGCATCGCCTTTGGCGATGAGCTTCCAAGCGCCTTGGTGGACGGAGCTTGATGCGGATTTGCTCTGGTGTAGGTAACTGAACCACGGTCGGTCGGGGAGTTGTGTCCTCCCGCTGAGCGTAGGCAGGAAGTTGATGCCGTCGAGATTTGCGGGTGACCTGAGACCGGCGGCGCTGAGGACGGTGGGGAGGATGTCGATGTAGCCGATGCGGCCGTCGAAGCGCTTGCCGCCGCTGAGCTTCCGGGCAGGCCAGCGGAGGGCTGCGGCGACGCGGGTGCCGCCTTCATAGACGTTGAGCTTGGCACCTCGGTAGGGGGCATTGCTGCCGACGCGCAGGATGCCGCCGTTGTCGCTGAAGAAGATGACGAGCGTGTTGTCGGCGTCTGGACGGGATTCGATCTCTGTTAGAATCTTGCCGATGCCGCGGTCCATGGCGGTGACCATGGCTGCGTAGGTGCGGCGCGGTTTATCTCTGATGCCAGCGTGGGTGGCGAGATCGGTTTGGGTGGCCTGTAAGGGGAAGTGGGGGGCGTTGAAAGGGACGTAGGCGAAGTAGGCTTTGTCTGTTGGCGAGTCGCGGATGAAAGCTGCGGCGTGTTGGCCAATGAGATCGGTGGCGTAGCCGTCCTCGCGCAGGGTGGCATTGTCTTGGTGCCAATCGAGCTCGTCCTCGCGCTCGTGGGTGAAGTAGTCGATCGCACCATTGTAGTGGCCGATGAAGTGGGTGAAACCGTTCTGCGGTGGCAGGTGGGCGATTGTGGTGTGGCCGAGGTGCCACTTGCCGAAGATTCCGCGGCGCTCGTAACCGGCATCGGCTAGGAGTTCGGGAAGGGTGTTTTCTTTGGCTGGGAGGCCGTATTTCGACCACGGTGGGATGACCGCGCGCATCATACCAAAGCGGATCGGCCAGCGTCCCGTGAGCAAGCCGGCGCGAGTGGGCGAGCACATTGGGCAGGCTCGGAAGTCGGCGAGGACGACGCCGGATTTCGCGAAGCGGTCGAGGTGCGGAGTCTTGGCGGTCTCGCTGCCGTTGAAGCCAGTGTCCGCGTAGCCGAGATCGTCGGCGAGGATGATGACGATGTTCGGGGGCGTGGCAGCGGGGGAAGGCGCACGCAGAGACGCGGAGACGCAGAGGAAAAGGATGAATGTTGTTCTCATTGGCGGGCGAGTTTGGTCGTGGTATTTTTGAAGACGGAGTCGACCGGTTCTAGTTTGGAGGCGTTCCCGCCGAGGCGGATGCCAATATCGGTCGCGGAGAAAATGTTGTTCGCAATGGCGCCGGAGCTGGCGGCGGAAATATTGAGGCCGGAGTTGGGTGAGCTGTGTTTGGGGTGACCGTGAAAGGTGTTGTTGCTGATCTGGTGGAGATCGAAGGGGGTTGGGTTTTCGGTGCGGAGGTGGATACCTGTCCATGGTAGCTGCGGATCGGCTTGGTAGAAGAGGTTGCCGGTGATGATGGCTTGCAGAAGGTTGTTGGCGCGGACGCAGGTACTTCGGGCGCTGATGTGGGAGCGGCTGAGGCTGAGCAGGGGTTCGTGGCTCGTCGTGTCCCAGTCGATTCCGGTGCCGGTGCCGATCATAGTGATCTGGCTCAGGTAGACGCCCTCGACCGTTCCGGTGATGCGAATGCCTGTCTCGCCACCGAGGATGCGGATGCCGTCGAAGTGGTGATCGACGGGCGCGCTGGCTCCGGTGAGGTGGATGCCGGTGCTGTCCTTGCGTGGGAGCCGCAAGGTGAGGTCGCGGAAGGTGCAGAAGGCGAGGTCGTCGGCCTGGATACCGGTAGTCCAAGAACCGTTCCTTCCTTGGATCATGAGGTTGTGAAACCTCTTGTGGGCGATTCCTACACGGTGGTCTGGGACGCCGGGTTGGAGATTGATGGCGGTGCCGCATTTGCCGGTGGCGATCATTGAGAGATCTTCGACGATGAGGGACGGATTCGATTCTGTATGCGTGATACGGGTGTCGAGGTGGATGCTGATGGCGGCTTTCACCTCGTGGAACAAGAGTTGCGTGATGCCGCAACCGGTACCTTGGAAGCGCAGTCCCGGGTGACCAAATGGCAAGTGGAACTGGAGTGGCTTGTCTATCTTGAACTCGCCGGCAGTGAAGGCAATGAGATTGGCCCGACCCGTTTTGACCGTGGCGACCGCGGTTTCGAGTTCGCTAGCGAGCGCCTTGCCAGGAGACAGGACGATGGTTTTATTCTCGGCCGCATGAATGCCGAGGGTGAGCCAGGCTGAAATTAGAAGGAACGATTTCATTTTGGTAAGACTGGCTCGCTGGCAGTGTGGAGTTGGTCGCAGCGGGCGCTGAGTTTATTGAGGAGAGCGGTGAGCAGCAGGATGAGGTTTGCCGGCTGCGGCGATGGATACCTGGTGCGCATGGTTAATCGTTTCGTGCCTTCGAAGCTGTCCAGTCCTTCAAGACCGTTTCGTTGTGATCGAGCAGCTGGAGTTTCTGAATCGTGGCTTCGCCCGCTCCGTCGCTGACGTCGAGGCGCAGTTGGTTGATGGTTGCGTCGGTGTCGATCACAACCTGTATCTGCTGCGGGTTGCTGCCTTCTTTGACCTTGAAGGGGATACGTTTGCCGTCGGGCAAATTGATCTTCGGGCCGGTGGTGTAGAACACCTCGCCAGTGCCCTTGAGTTCGGTTGATAGATCAAAGGTGAGGAGGTAGGGGCCGGCGGGGAGGTCTTTGGCTCCCCTTAGATCCATGGCGATACCGGGATCGTCGCCGCTGAAGACGAGTTTCAGTGTGCCTGACCCGCGGGTCAGCGTGGTGTTTTTGCGGGCGCGGATGGCGAGCGGGGACACGGTTTTGGCTTGGCGTTTTCGCTTCGTAGCGCGCGTTTTGGGTGGCGTTTCTGCGTCGCTGAACATCGTCCACTCACGGTTGACCCGCGGGCGTTGGGTGGGAGTGATCTTTGGGTTGGCGAGACGGTTCGAGTTGAGCACTTTGAGCGACACTTCCTTCCATTTCTCGACCATGGCTTGTAGTCGCTCGGGTTCCTTTGCTGCGAGGTTGATTAGTTCGGTGCGGTCGTTGGCAACGTTGTAGAGTTCCCACTCTTGGCTTTTAAAACTGACAAGTTTCCAATCGCCGTCGCGCAGGCCGTAGTCGGCGGCGAACTGGAGGTGGATCGGCTCGCTGCGTTTAAGTTTCTTGTCTTCGAATAGCGGGCGCAGGGAGATACCAGACACGGGACGTAGCTCGCGGGTGGGGTGTGTTGTGGGGATCTCGGCGTCGGCGAGATCTGCGAGGGTTGGAAGGATGTCGATCAGGTGCGCTGGAGTGTCGATGATGCTGCCGGGTTTCGTTTTGAGCCCAGCTGGCCAATGGACGATGCCCGGCGTGCTGATGCCGCCTTCGAACTGGTTCTGTTTGTAGTAGCGAAACGGAGCGTTGCGCGCCCATGCCCAGCCGGTGGAGTCTCCTAAGGCTATGTCGCCATTGGTGGGCTCGACATTGAGTTCGGGCGTCTTGCGATCGTATGGGCAAGCGCCGTTGTCTGAGACGAACACGATGAGGGTGTTGTCGAGTTCAGCGTTCTTCTTCAGGTCTTCGACGAGGCGACCGATCTCTTGGTCGACGCGGTCGATCATCGCCGCGAGGGTGACCATGCGGTTGATCTCGAAGTCGCGCTGCCACGGCACGAGCTTGTCCCAGGCGCGGACGTGCGGCGGGCGCGGGCTCGGTTTCAAATCGGCGGGGAACAGGCCGAGTCGCTTTTGTTTTGCGATGCGGGCGTCGCGGACTTGATCCCATCCGCTGTTGTAGCGGCCTTTGTATTTGGCGTAGTCCTCCGGCAGGGCGTGCAGCGGGGCGTGCGGGGCATTGAAGGCGACGTAGAGGTAGAACGGCTTGTTGGTGGCGCGGGCCTCGTCGAGGAATTCGAGCGCGAAGTCGATATTCTCGACGGTGGTGTAGAAATCGGTGTCAGGAACCGTCCACGGCTCACCGTTGAGGCGGAAGGTATTGTCGCCTTTGAAGAAATTGCAGGCGCCGCTGAGGTGGCCGAAGTAGCGGCCGAAGCCGAAATCGGTGGGTTGTTTTTTCAGGTGCCACTTGCCGGTCATGGCGGTGAAGTAGCCTGCATCGCGGAGGACTTCAGCCGAGGTCACGGCATGCGACATGGCGACGTCACCGGCGGCGATGCAGTATTGGCCAGTGAGGAGAGAGACTCGCGAGGAGTGGCACTTGGCCGTATTGTAGAACTGGGAAAAACGCAGTCCGTCGGAGGCCAGTCGATCGAGGTTGGGGGTCTCGATCTCGCTGCCGTAGCAGCCGATGTCAGAGTAGCCGAGGTCGTCGACCATGATGACGACCATGTTGGGGTTCTCCGCTGCCGACAGCGGAAGTGCGAGGAGGGCGAATAGAAAGAAGAGTGATTTCATGGGGTGAATTTTTCTTATTCTTCGTTTGGATCGAGCAGGCCGGATTTGTCGACGAGATTCTTCAAGGTGGCCGCGGTGAGTTTCTGGACTTTCCGATCGTAGGTGATGAGGCCGTTGATCTCGCCCTCGACGTCGCTGGTCTGGGTGTAGATGCCGGCGGCGATGCCATTGGCTTTGAGCTCGACGAGTTTAGCGAGCGAAGTCTTGTAGCGCTCGATCCATTCCTCTTTGTTCTTCGGCAGGCCGCCGTAGCCCCAGTTTCTAGCCTTCGGGTTCCAGAGGTGGCCTTCGACGGGGAAACCGTGCCCGCCAAATTCGCCGACGACTTTGACAAAGCTGTCGAAGCGCCCACCCTTGCCGAGATCGAAGGGGAAGTCCGGATGCGGGTATTGATGGTGGTCGACGATGTGGCCGATGGGGAAAAAATTTCCTCCCGAGGCGATGTTGATCTGGCGGGTGGGGTCGTAGCCGGTGATCCACTTGCCGACCTCCATTGTGCGGTGCTGCCCCCAGCGTTCGTTGAACGGCACCCATTGGATAATCGAGGGGTGGTTGTGGAGGGAGTCGACCATGCCCTGTAGTTCCTTCATCCACTGGTCGTGTGCATCGTCGGGCCAGGTTGCTTCGGGAGGATTTGGTTCAAGGCGCGGCCACTCGGGGCTGCTGTTTTTGAATTTGTTCCCGCCGGTGCCGGAGGAGACCTGATCCTGCCAGACGAGCATGCCGAGGCGATCGCAGTGCGTGTAGTAGCGGCGCGGCTCGACTTTGATGTGCTTGCGGATGGTGTTGAATCCGGCGGCTTTTAAGAACTCGATGTCGGAGAGCATGGCTGCATCGGAGGGCGGGGTGAGCAGACCGTCTGGCCACCAACCTTGATCGAGCGTGCCCCAGTGGAAGATCGGTTTGCCGTTGAGGTGGAATCGAAGGTGCCCGTTTTTGTCTTTTCTGATGCTGGTCTCGCGGATGCCAAAATACGATCGCACGGTGTCCTTCCCGAGCTTGAGTTCGAGGTCGTAGAGCGTCGGTGAATCAGGTGACCAGAGTTTCGGGTCGGAGATTTTCAAGGTGAGTTCCTCAGGTGAGCCGGACGCTTCGGCGATGACTTTACCGTCGAGTAGGGCTTTGGCACTAAGCCCGATCCTGCCACGCAAGCTCCCTCCGAATTTGGTCGCGATGATGATGGTGCCATCGAGTTTGGTGACGACTTTGAGGTCGGTGATCCAGTGGTAAGGAACCTCCTCAAGCCAAACCGTCTGCCAGATGCCGGAGACGGGGGTGTACCAGATACCGCGCGGGTTGCTGACTTGTTTGCCGTGGAGTTGGTAATCCGTATCGGTGGCATCGGTGACGCGGACGGTGAGCACGTTCTCGCCGGGTTTGAGGGCACTGGTGATGTCGAAGTCGAAAGGGAGGTTGCCGCCAGTGTGATTACCGACTTGGCTGCCGTTGACCCATACGGTGGATTGGTAGTCTACGGCTTCGAAGTTGAGGATGGTGCGGTTCTGCTCGTTTGGTTGATGGGGAAAACTGCGTTGGTACCAAATGGCATCGTCGCGGGTGATGCGTTTTTGGACGTTGGAGAGAGAGGACTCGATGGCGAAGGGGACGAGGATTTTCCCCTGCCAGCCAGCGGGTTTCTCGGCATCCTTTTTGGTGATCGCGTAGTCCCAGTGACCATTGAGATTGTTCCATTGCTCGCGGACGAGTTGTGGCCGCGTGTATTCTTGCCACGCGTTGTCGGCGGTGACTTGGTTGCCCCACTCGGTCATAACCTTGGCCTGCGGGGCGGGGGCATCGGTTCGCACGCGGTGACTGAGAATTTTACCGGTGAATTCATTGCCGTCGTTCGTGTAGTCGCCGGCTGAGGAGAGTTCGTCCTTGCCGATCGAGAGTGGATCTTTTGGTTGGGCTGGGATAAGGCCGGGGGACTTGGCGGTGAAGGTTTGGTCGTCGACGGTGAGCGAGAGTTGCTCAGCGGTGATCATCGCGCCGAGGTTGATCTTACCAGTAGATTTTTCTTTGGCGCTGAGGCGAGTGACCTTGCCATTGACTCGGACATCGAGGGTTGCGATGCCTTTGATGAAGTGGAGCGCGTAGCCCTGTTCGCGGCCTCCTTGGGCAAGGACGACGCCGTGCGGTTGGTCGGCTTTGACGGTCGCCTCGATGGTGATTGGGCGGTTTCTAATCGGCGGGGACTCTGTGGCTTTTTTTGGCGAGTTGAAGCCGGGTTCGGGGACGAGAAATGGATCCGCAGCGACACGTTTTGCCCAGGTCTCCCAGTTCTTGACGAGCTCGTCGCGGATGTGTGGGTAGTGCTTGGCTACATTGTTCTGTTCGCTGCGGTCTTCGCTGAGGTTGTAGAGTTCCCAGCTGATCTCGTCTGGTTGGCGTTTGCCCCACACGAGTTTCCAATCGCCCTTGCGCAGGCCGCGGGCGGCCTGGTGTTCGAATGCTAGGACGCGGTCGGGGATCGCTTCTTCATCGCTGATTGCCGGGAGGAGTGAGGTGCCTTCGACCGGAGTGATCTGGTGGCCGTCGCGCTGCTTCGGATACTTGGCGCCGGTTGCTGAGAGCACCGTGGGGACGATGTCCATGAGGTGGGCGGGTGTGTTCACCCAATCTTTTTTGGCCTGGATGCCCTTCGGCCAGTGGATCACTAGGGGGGACGCGATCCCGCCTTCGTGGCAGAAATGTTTGTACATGCTGAGCGGGGTGTTGCCGAGGTTGGCCCAGCCGGAACCGTAGGAACTGTGGGTGCCTTCTTGCCCCATGTTGGCGAGTTCGGCGCCGGTGTGCAGCGTGGTGAGCCCTTTGCGCGAGCGCCCGTCGAACCCGAATGGTCCCCACTCGTAGCAAGCTCCGTTATCGGAGAGGAAAGCGATGAGGGTGTTGTCTAGCTCGCCATTATTTTCGAGATCGGCGAGGATGCGGCCGACGCCGAGGTCGATGTGTTCGACCATCGCGGCAAAGGTCGCCATGCGGCGCGCAAGGTCTTCGCGGCGGTCGGCTGGGAGTTCATCCCATGAGGGGTTTGGCTTCCCAGAGTAGCCGTTGGCGATGGCTTCCTTGTCGACCGGAACTTCAGAGAGTGGCGGGAGTTTGGCGTCGGCTGCGACGAGTCCGAGTTTCTTCTGCCGTTCGAATCGCTCCGCACGCAGGTCATCCCAGCCGCGGCGGTAGGTGGCGACGTGCCTTTCGATAGAGGCTTTCGGTGCTTGGATTGGAAAGTGTGGTGAGGAGTGCGCTAGGTAGAGGAACCATGGCGTGTCTTTTTTCTCGCGGGCTTGCTTGAGAAACTCGAGCGAGTAGTCGGTGAATACATCGGTGACGTAGAAGTCGTCGCGTACGGGGAGTTCTGGCTTGGCTGATTCCGGGAGTCGCAAGTAGAGGTTGGAATCCCATTGGTTCTCGGAGTGGGCGAGGAAATTTTTGTAGCCGTAGTAGTTGTCGAAGCCGCGCTTGGTCGCTCCACCAGCGGCCATGTGCCACTTGCCAACCATCCATGTGGAGTAGCCAGCGTCGCCGAGGATCTCGGCAAGCGTCGCGCAGGTTGGAAGGAGCGAGCCTTTGTAGGCGAGACCTTTGCCCGGCGGTTGTTTGGAGTGGGTGAAAGAACCGATGCCTGCCTGGTGGGGGTGCAGTCCGGTCATCAATGAAGCGCGCGAGGGGCAGCAGCGGGCGCTGGTGTAGAAGGAGGAAAATTTTGCGCCGCCGGTGGCGAGTCGGTCGAGATTGGGAGTGGGGATTTCACCGCCGTAGCAGGAGAGGTCGGAAAAGCCGAGGTCGTCGGCGAGGATGAGGAGGACGTTGGGGCGATCCGCTGCGGAGGCTGGCGCACGCAACAACGCAACGAAGCAGAGGATGAGGGTTAGTAGACGGATCATGGTTTGAATCAGGGTGGTTTGGGAAGATTTTCTAAGTGTCATCGAACTGAGCGCCAGCGACCGGGTTGACGACAAATGCGTCGACGGTTTTGCCGTGTCGATCATGGTAGCAGGAGACGAGTTGATTGGCGAAAGTATTGGCATCCTCCGCTGAGACGAGGTTGACGGTGCTGCCTCCGAAACCACCACCCATCATGCGGGATCCGTGTGTGCCGAGTTCCACGGCTATTTCAACCAATGCATCCAGTTCCTTGCAGCTGACCTCGTAGTCCGCACGCAACGAGTCATGGCTGGCCGCCATGAGTGCGGCGAGTGTGCTAATATTGCCAGCGTCGAGGGCCGCGGAGAAATTTTTGACGCGACTTATCTCGGTGACGACATGGCGTGCACGGCGGAATACCTGTTCATCGAGCAATTGGCGGGAGGCTCGTAGTCTATCAATGTCTAGATCGCGCAAGGACGCCAGACCAAGTGCGTGTGTGGCGTTTTCGCAGTCGGCTTTACGTTTTGCGTATTCACCATCTGCCAGCGAGTGGTGCACCTTGCTGTCGGCGACGACGATGGCGAGATTGGGGGGCAGTGGTGCCGGCTGGATCTCGAGGCTGCGGCAGTCGATCTTGAGGGCATGGCCGTCGATTCCTGCATTGATCACCAACTGATCCATGATGCCGCATGGGACGCCGGCCCAGTCGTGTTCGGCCGCCTGGCAGAGGAGTGCCCGATCGGTCGGCGCGAGGGTGATCCCCGCAAGTGCCTCGACGATCAAGGCGGTGGCGCTCTCGAGGGCGGCGCTGCTACTCAGGCCGACACCGAGGGGCAGGTTCCCGTCGAAGGCCGCTTCGAATCCCACCACCGGATGTCCGGCATCGCGATACTTCGCGACGACGCCGAACACGTAGTTCGCCCAGCGGTTACGGCCGATAAGGGGAGCCGTTTGATCGAGGGGAACTACGACCGTGTCGCCACCGAGCGAACTCCAGAGGCGAACTTCGGGCCCTGAAATGGCACGAGCTGAGCCACAGATGTAGCGATCAATCGCCGCCGGCAGTACGAGTCCATCTTGGTAATCGACGTGTTCCCCGATCAGATTGATGCGTCCGGGAGCTCTGGTCGCGATGGTCGGAGGATTACCAAAAACGCTTTCGAAGTTTTTATCACTGAGGAAACGGCTGGTTGGTTTTGAATTAATAGGACGCATGGGATCGGCTGGAATCCCTCTGTATCTCAGCGATTGGCGGACAGTTCAAGTAATCAAGCTTGAGGAAATCCGTGCGCCTCGAGAAAACCCCTGAACCGTCATTTATCGACCATCGTATCACCTCCCGCAGGACGCGGTGGCGATTGCGGCTGCGCACCCGGAGTCATGCGTCGAAGTCTACATGCTGCGCCACGTAGACTTGGTAAGCTCGGAAAACCTATTTGGAACCAAATCCGGCTGGTTTGACCATTAACGCCGAGCACGGCGACCTGCGGATGATCTTCTCGGCTGTCGTGCCAGCAAAGAATCCCTGGAGGGTGGTGCGGCCTCTCGTTCCGAGCACGGCGAGGTCGGCGCCAATCGCTTCGAGGTGGTCGATGATCTCTCGCGGAACCGCGGTCGATTCTTTCACCGTGGCGCGAATGTCGAGGCCTCCGTGGGCATCGCTGATCTCATTCGCGAGTTTGTCCAACCTGCTTGTTAGGGCTTCGAAGACACCGCGGGTGTCGATCGGCGGAAGGGTTGGGCCAAACATGCCGGCAGGCGCTGGATTGTAGGTCGGAGATCGGTAGACATGGAGCAGTTCGAGGGACGCTTGATCCTGGACGGCGATCGATGCGGCGTGGTGGGCTGCGCTGATCGAGTTTTCGGAAAAATCCACACACGCCAAGATACCGCGGAACGGTTCGTTCTCGCGTTCGCGCACGAGGAGGACATCGATAGGAGCCTTTCTCGCGCAGCGTTTGGCCAGGATGCCGGTCTGGTCGGCTTCTTCGGTCTCGAGGCCGTGTGAGCCCATGACCAAGAGGTCAGCCTTGCAGGCATCAATCGTTGATAGGACGGACAGGTAAGGGTGTCCGACGATGACCTGGCAGTGGATATCGTGTCCTGCTCCGAGTGTCTCGGCGACGAATTTTTCCAAGTGTCCCAATGCGGTTGCCTTGACCGCGGCTTCGTCAAAACCGCCCTCCGAACGGAACTCCTCGACGATCTCCTCATCGAAGATGTGGAAACAATTGAGCGTGGCATCATTCCAGTTGGCGATGCGGGAGGCTTCCCGCAACGCGCAGGCGCTAGGGGTGGAGTAGTCGATGCCGACGGCGATGGAGGTGAATTCTTTCATGGTGATGTTTGCTCTTTCTTCTCCTGACAGCTGACACAGAGCGAGACCGATGGTTTGGCGTCGAGGCGTTCGCAGGGGATTTTCGTCCCGCACTCGATGCAATCTCCGTAGTTGCCTTCGTCGATGCGCGCCAAGGCGAGCTCGATTTTCTCGAGGAGCTTGTCTTCGCTCTTGAGCACGGTCGAATCGACTTCTGTATCGGTCGACTCGGCGTGTTGCTCGATCTCGTTGGAGACTTGATCGAGCTCTCCGAGAAGGCGTTTGCGGTAGGATTGTCGTTGTTCGTCTGTCATGATGATTTCTTTGGCGGGACAACCAGCAGGGAGCACGGGCTGTGGTGGATCAGGCGTTCGGCGGTGCTGCCGAGCAGGAATGCCTTGATGAGTTTCCCCGTCTTGCCGCTCCTGCCGACCACCGCGAGATCACTATCGTTCTCTTGGAGGAAGTGGATCAGCGCCTGTGCCGGGGAATTGTGTTCGACGACGTGTGTCACCGCTTTGACGGGGAGCTCCCGGCAGGCGCTCTCCATCTGATCGTTCAACAACTCGCGGAATTGGGCTTTGTAAGCGTCGTCCTCGAAGGTCTGGGAGTTGTAGAGGACGTGGGTCGTGCGCATCCATGGGGGTCTCACCGCGTGGACGACATGGAGGGGCGCGGCTTCATCTACCGCGATGCTTGCGGCAATCTCCAGCACTTCTTGCGTCGATTCGGAAAAATCGACGCAGGCGACGACGCTGCGGAAGACCCCCTCGTGCTTCCTGCGAGTGAGTAACACGGGGATCTTTGCGTGACGGGCGCACTTGGAGGCAAAGTAGCCGACCCCGTGTGGCTGCTTCCCGCTCCCTTGGCTGCCGATGACGAGTAGATCGCTGTCGTGCGTCTCTGCCCAATAGGTCAACTCGTGGTAGGGGATGCCGAAGATCGCTTCGCTGGCTGCGGTGTCGGGTGAGCCGGTCTCACGCTCGACGAAATCGGAGATCTCGGACTCGAACGAGTCCTGGATCGAGTCTGCGGGCACCGTGTAGTTGCGCGTGAAATCCTCGACCTCTGAGGCGACGATGACGTGTAGCGCGGTGAGTTCGGCATCGTCTGCCGACGCGATCCTCTGCGCCTGTTTTAACGCTCTGGCTGAGGCGGGGGAGAAGTCGATTCCGACCAAGATACGGTTGAAGTATTTCATCGTTATGAAGCTATGATCTCATCGGTTCGGCAACGTGCGCTACGCGTATCTTGTCTGATGCTAGACCGCTTTTGTTGAAAGTTACGCTACCAGGACGTTGCCCGTGTTCTCCCTCATGAGTTTGCGGAATTCTGACGGGGATTCCCCGACGATTTTCAAGAAACTGCGGTTGAATTGAGAGAGCGACTGGTAGCCGACGTCGTAGGCGATTTCCGTCACCCGGCGTTCAGGCTTGAGGAGCTCGCGTTTGGCCATCTCGATCCGCTGGCGGTTGACGTATTCTGTGAAAGTCATGCCGGTTGCGCGTTTGAAAATCTTGCAGAAGTAGTAGGTGCTGACGTGCACCGCCTCGGCGACATCATCGAGCGTGACGCGCTCGTCGATGTTGTCGAGGATGAACTCCTTCGCTTTGCGCACGGCTGCGGGTTCGGCGGTGCTACGTTCCAACATGATGCGGTTCATCAGCTCCGCGAGCTGTAGGCCGAAGGCGCTGAGTAGGGTGATGGTGCTCGCGTATCGTTCTTTGGAGACCACGGGCGTCGTGCGGTAGCTCTCCAGTAGCCGGGTAATCTTCGCATTCTTGTGTCCTGCTTTTTCAAGCACCGATTTCACATTTGCGATCATCTCGGCGTCGGGTTCGTGGGTGAGCACCTGACCTGTTTTTAAATATCCCACCGTGCGGTTTCCTAACCGGAGAGGCACCGCCGTTTCCTTCATGGCGGCGAAGCAGGAAGTAGTACCAGCTCGATCAAGCGCGCGCGAAAGCGTATTTTTTTGAGCGAGTGCGCATTCTTCACACGGTGACGAGCCCTGATTTACCGCTTCGCAAAATGGGTTCTGGTTAGGGCTGGCGTGGCACGGGTTGAACGTTTGGCGATCCGCTGGGACGAGGACCAGAGGCAGGCCGGTCGCGCAGCGAAAGGCGTTCTGATAGGTCTGGTAGAATGGGGAGGCCTTGAGCCTTTCGACCAAGTCGCCGTCCGTTGTCAGTGCAGGAGTCGCTTGGTTGTTGGTGGGGG
>JBLHKE010000131.1:0-13406 GCA_047619485.1 Verrucomicrobiales bacterium
CTGCGCGTGAAAAAATTCGAGGAGACCGGGAGTTCGTTCGAAGATATTCTGGTAGATGTGGCCGAGGGGAACCGAGAATCATGAGAGCCAAACGTGCCACCGACCGACCGCCGCCCGCTCCCGCCTGGAAGCTCTGGGCGAACCCGTTGATCCGCCGCTACGCGAAATCCCGGCTGCGCCCGCGCGGCTTCGGCATGTGGGGGCTGGTGGTGATGCTGATCGCGGGCTTCATGTTTTTCGGCATTCGCGCTGCCCTAGTGTATCAGGTCGACATGTCGGTGGTCGATGCGGAGCGTGGACCGCTCATTCCTCTCCTGTGGTTACAAGGGGTGGTGTTGTTCTTGCTGGGAACCGGGCAAGTAGCGGGCGCGATGACAGCCGAGGCTGATGAGGGGGTGCTCGACTACCAGCGCCTCGCGCCGATGACGCCGCTGACCAAGGTGCTCGGTTACCTGTTCGGCCTGCCGATCCGCGAATACGCACTTGTGCTGATGACCGCGCCGTTCACACTCTGGTGCCTGTGGCGAGGCCAGGTTCCGATCGGTTCGGCGGTGCAGTTGTATGCGGTGTTCTTCTCCTCCGCGATCCTCTATCACCTGACGGGTTTAGTGGCTGGAACCGTGGTCAAGAACCGCCGCTGGGCCTTCTTGGTCTCGATGGCCGTGGTCTTTTTTCTCTACACGGTCATGCCGTTTGTCGCCAACTTCGGGCTGGTCTATTTTAAGTACCTCACAGTTACGCCGGTGTTCTTAGAGAGCCAGCCGTTCATGGTGCCGCGCGACTGGGGGGCGGCGATTGAGACCGTCCAGAACCTGAGGCCGAGCGCCAAGTTCTTCAACCTCGATCTGCCGCAGGTGGTGTTCACCCTGTTGTCCCAGTGCGTGCTGATCCTCACCGGGATTGTGATGTTGTGGCGGCGCTGGAGGCGCGCCGAATCCCACCTCTTGGGCAAGGCATGGGCGGTCGGACTATTCGCGTGGATCCAGCTGTTGATCTTGGGCAATGGGCTGCCGCTATTGGAGTCAGGACTGCTGTTCCCATCGCGTGGATTCAACCAGATGGCTGGGCAATTCGGCAACCAGAACTGGCGGCCGGAACCGGAGGAGGCGATGGCGATGGTTGCGATCTACGGGCTGGTGACACTGGGGATGCTGTGGATTTTGACGCTGCTGATCACGCCGACCCAAGACGGACAGATACGCGGCTGGCGCAGGGCGCGCAAGCACGGTAGGCGTTCGCTCGCGGTGCTCTCCGATCCGGCGACCGCGTTCTGGTCGGTGGCGATCATGATCGTGATAGGGACGGTCGGGTGGACGGTGTTCGCGCGCGAAATCATGGCCTCGCGCTGGTTCCCTGGGCAGGAAACGTCGCAGCTGACTCCGATCGCGTTTGCGCTGATCCTGTTTGGAGGTGGGATCGGGCTGCATGCGTTGTTGGAATCTCGCGGCGGTCGGGCGGTTGGTCTGGTCGCGGTGTTGTTGGGGGCTGTGCCGATCGGGCTGGCGGTGATTGCGGCGATTGTCCGTCTCGAGACCCTCTCGATTTGGCTGATGGGAATGTCGCCGTTGTCCGGTTCGCCGTTTGCAGCTGGGCTGATGCTACCGCGCGGAAACATGCCGATCGAAGTCACACGGGCGCTGCCGGGCGCCTTCTGGTTCTGGCAGGGGGTGCTGGTATTGACTTCCATCTGGTTGGTCTTCGGATTAATACGCGCGCGCCGCGAAATTGCGGCCTTGAGCGAGGCTGGGGGCGTTGAGTAACGCGCAGCCTACTTCGTCACGTGGTGGCGTCGGTCTCCGTCGATGCCGCCGGGCAGATGGTCTACCGCTATCCGCGCAACCTCGCTGCCAATGATGTGATCTACTCCGTCAGGTGTCCACCGACCTAATGACGTGGAGTTCAGGTTCAGTGCAGATCGCCTTCGCGACGATGGCCGACCACGGGGGCGGAACCGCGACGATCAGCTACCGCGTAACCGCTCCGGCGAACTCGGCGGCGCACTGGTTTGTCCGCCTATTGGTGAGCGAGCGGTAGACGTGACGAACAGTTGTCATCAGTTTTGACAACCACCGCTCGATTGTGAGTGCGTCACGGATTTGGATCTTCCTACCGGCCCGGCCATTGGAACTTACCGTTGCGGGTCATCACTTGTCGAAGCGAAGCCAGTCGAGGTTCATGAAAGGACCACTGCCTTTCGGGTTGATGAAGACGCAGTAGAGATCAGCGATGCCACCGGGGTCGTCTACCTGAACCTGCGGTGCGACCCATTTCTCCCACTCACCGGTGGGCGGGAATTTGATCTCAGCGACGAGAGCGCCTTTGGCGGAGCCCTTGCGGAGTTGCACAATACCGCCGTCCGAGGGGGACGCGACGCGCGCGGTGATGGTTTTGATCCCGCTCAAATTAACGTGCTCGAAGATAAGGTGGTGGCCGGATTGGATGGAGCCGATGAACTTGCCCGCGGCAGCGGACGGGCTTTCGAGCGTCTGCGTCCCGTGACGACGGTCGAAGTGCTCGCCCTCGACCTGCCGCGTGCGCAGCCGGATCTCCGCCCTAGCCGTCAAAGGGGTAGCCCCCGGGGCGCCGAAGTCGGTGTAGGCCGCTTCCCATTGGGAGATGACGCCGACCTTGTCTGATGCGGCCCACTGCGGAGGTGTGGCGGAGAAGTTGCCACTGAAAGATTGGCTGGCGGCCTCGTCCTGCGCTTCGTCCTTCAGCGAGAGAATCCAGCGAACCATGGCACGCGCCTCGGCGTCCGAGAACTGGGCATGCGGCAGCATCGGGACATCGCCCCAGACCTTGCTCGATCCTTTGATGATGCGGGTGGCGGCGGCAGCGACTGCCGACTCGTCGCCGGCGTAGCGGGCAGCAATTTCTCTGAAGGACGGGCCGACGATTTTCTGCCCGAGAGCGTGGCAGTTGAAGCAATCGCTGCTCTTGATCATGCCCACCGCGGCGGCGTGTTTGCCGACCCCACCCAGGTGCGCGGACTCGGCGTCTTGGGGGGAGGCGGAAAGGTAGCGCTGGGTGAGCAGGAAACGCATCTTCATCGTGGCGGCCCTGTCCTCCGATCGCCCATCTTCGGCGTCGTCGATTGATACCTGGTAGTCGATGGGATCGCCCCAGTCGAAGAACCCGCCATCGACGGGTTGGACGAAGTGGAGCGACGGTGGAGAATTGCCGACGCGAACCGTCTCGGTGGTCGACGCTTCGGCGCCGTGCTGATCCCGCACCGTGAGCGTGACTTGGTATTCGCCAGGTTTGGTAAAGGTGTAATTCGCTTTCGGGGTCGCCATTTCTGCAGAGTCCCCCGGTTTGACCGACCAGCGGTGGCTGAGCGTGTCGCCCTCATCTTTGTCGAAGCTGCCAGTGCTGGTGAATGACACGGTCAGCGGTTGTTTGCCAACGGTCGCGGTCGTGGAGGCGATCTTCGCGATGGGTGGGCGGTTCGCCGAGTAGTAGTCGATACGCAGCAAGCGCGAGTCTTTGTTGTCGCCCCAAGTACTGCCGTAGTCGATGACGTAGAGCGAGCCCTCGGGGCCGAATTTCATGTCGACAGGACGTTTGAGCGCAACGGATTCTAGGAATGGGGTGATCGCTTTGATGTTGGAGTCGGCATCTAGGCTCACGCTTTTGACGAAGGTGCGCTGCCAGTCGAAGAAGATGAGGTGGCCGTCGAAGGTTTGCGGGAACTTGGTGGGGGAATCGAGATCTGAATCGAATCGGTACACCGGACCTGCGCAGGCGGTGCGCCCGCCGGCACCGAGCATCGGGAACTCTTTCGAGGCGGCGTATGGGTAGTAGATCCACGCCGGTTGCGCGGGTGGTAGGAGCTGGGAACCGGTGTTGGTGGGCGAGATGTTGCGCGGCGTCTTCGGGTCGTAGAGCGGGCCGGTCTTGCCGGTGGTGTAGTCGTGGTCTGCGTAGGCGAAGTTCGCGCCAATGAAAAACGGCCAGCCGAAGTTGCCGGCGGCGCGGGCCTGGTTGAGCTCGTCGTAGCCGCGTGAACCACGGGCGCCGTTGTTGTGCGCGTCTGGTCCCACCTCGCCCCAGTAGACGAAACCGGTGAGCGGATCGATGTTCATCCGCCATGGGTTGCGGCAGCCCATGACGTAGATCTCCGGGCAGCCCTCGATCTCGCCTCCTGCCGGAAAAAGGTTGCCCTCTGGCACCGTGTAGCCACCCTCTGGGGTTGGTCTGATTCGCAGGATCTTGCCACGCAGGTCGGCGGTGTTGCCGGCGCTGTCCTGGGCGTCGTAAGCGTGGCGACCGGGGCGCTCGTCGAGCGGTGCGTAGCTCGCGGAGTCGCCGAACGGGTGGGTGTTGTCGCCGGTGGAGATGAACAGGTTGCCCGCCGGGCCGAACTCTAAGGATCCAGCGTGGTGACAGCACTGGTCGCGCTGCACCGGCACCTTGAGCAAGATTTTCTCCGAGGCTAGATCGAGTTGGTCGCCGGCTAACACGAAGCGGCTGATGCGGTGGCCGGAGAAAACTTCCGTCGTCGGCGAATACATTAAGTAGATCCAACCGTTGATCGCGAACTGCGGATCAAGGGTCAGCCCGAGGAGGCCATTCTCCTGTTCGGCGAACACATCGAGCGTTGCCGCGACTTTCGTCTCGCCACTCTTCGGGCTGTAGATTTTGAGCTTGCCGGCCAGCTCGATAAAAAACACCCGACCGTCTGGCGCGACGTCGAGTTCGAGCGGGCGTGGCATGCCCTCTGCGAGAACGGTCGTTTCGAGGCGGGTTTCGTCCAAGGTCTCAGCTGCGGCCACGCACTCGGTAGGTGACGCGGCGGAGAACAGGACGAATACTAGAGCGAGAATGAGAAGGCGGGATGACATCGGAATAGAAGGGAACGCAGTAGCCACCATGAATGAATCGGCAGGCCTGACAAGTCTGGACGTGATATCAAAATTAAGGACGCCCCGGGGGGTGGCGAAAATTTCTAGCCTTAGGGGAGAAATCGACGCTAAAATTACAGATATGATGAAATATGCAATCCTATCGGTAATCGCAATGAGCGCTACAACAGACGCTTCGGCGTTCGACCGAGAAAAGTGGATCGAGCTATTCGATGGCAAGACGCTCGACGGCTGGGTGCAGCACGGTGGAAAAGCCAGCTATGCGGTGGTCGACAGTGCGATCATCGGGACGAGCGCACCGAACACGCCCAACACCTTCCTCTGCACCGATCGTGAATACGGCGACTTCGTTTTGGAATATGAATATTTCCCCCATCCGACCCTGAATTGTGGTGTGCAGTTCCGCAGCCAGATCAGGGAGAAGGGCGACCGGGTGTGGGGCTACCAGTGCGAAATCGATCCCTCCGATCGCAAGTGGAGTGCCGGTGTGTATCACGAGGCTGGCCGCGGATGGCTGTATCCGGTCGAACACGCGCCCGCGCAGGCGGCGTTCAAACCTGCCGAATGGAACGCGGTGCGTATCGTCTGCATCGGCGCGGTTATCCAGACCTATCTCAATGATGTTCCGGTCTCTGAGCTGCTCGATGACGGAGAACGAACAGGGATCATCGGCCTCCAGGTGCATGGAGTGGGCGCGAACCAGACGCCTATGAGTATCAAATGGCGCAAGCTGAGAATCCGCGAGCTCGATGCGGGAGATCATGGCGTGCTTCTCGATGCACAAACAGACACCACCGGTCAGCCTGCTCCACGCGGCGCGGACGTTCTGCTAGCTGCAGGGATGGGCCTCGCCCAATGGCAACTCCGCCCGAACAAAGTCCCGTGGATGGACAGATACGTCGCTGGTAAACTGCAGTGGTCGATCGACACCGAAGCCGGAGTTACAACACCAATGCCGAGAGCCGGTAGCATAGATTCGAAGAAGAGTTACGGTCGGCAGCGGGTTCATGTCGAGTTCCGTACGCCGCCGAAAGCCGAGGGCGATCGGGCTGAGGTCAGTGGCAACAGTGGGATCTATTTACAGGGTCGTTACGAGTTGCAGATCTGTAACTCTTTCGGTCTCGCCGCAGCCGACAATCTCTGCGGCGGGCTGTACAAATTGCGCGCCCCCGATGTCAACGCCGCGAAGAGACCGGCTGAGTGGCAGACCTACGATATCGTCTTCACGCCGGCACGTTTCGAGGGCGAGGAGAAAATCGGCAACGCCCGCCTGAGTGCCAAATTGAACGGGCAGTGGATCCACCGCGATGTCGAGGTCGCCGGGTCGACCGGATCGGGCGATAGAGAAACATCTTCCCCTGGTCCCCTCCGCTTACAGGAACACCAGCACCTGGTCGAGTTTCGCAATGTCTGGGTCAGCGATCTCGACAACCCCGCTCTCCTCGATAGCTACGACCCGCGCAGGAAGAAGAAATAGCGATGGGGCGCGGGCTCGCCGTGATCCGGGGCCATTGCGGGCTGCAGCTACTACGATTTGTGCGTCTGCAAGAAATCCACGATCTCCACGGCGAGTTTTTTGCTGACGCCGGAGACCTCTGCTAGCTGCTCCTCGCTGGCCTTGCGCAGGCGCGCGACGGAGCCGAACTTTTTCAGCAGCGCCGCCTTGCGCGTCTCGCTGATGCCCGGGCAGTCGTCGAGGATGCTCTCGGAGATGCGCCGCTTCATCAGGATCTGGTGGTAGCCATTGGCGACGCGGTGCGCCTCGTCGCGGATGCGCTGCATCAGTTTTAATGCACCGGTATCGTGTGGCAATGTTAGTGGAATTGAATTCCCCGGGCTGAAGATTTCTTCACGCTCCTTGGCGAGGCCGACGATTGGCAATTCCTGCAGTCCAAGTCGCCGCAATTCCGCGAAGGCCGAACTCAGCTGACCCTTGCCGCCATCGACGATGACCAGATCTGGCAGGCGCACGTATTTGGTCTTTTTCGATGCGTTGTCCTTCTCGATCTGCTCGCCGATGCGGCGCATCGCGTCGAGTGGTGACTCCTGCGTGGCGTCGGCGACGTCCTCCCCCTGCACCTTGCGACCCTCGAGGAGGATACGCGAGTAGCGGCGGCGCACGACCTCGGCCATGCTGGCAAAATCATCCTGCCCCTTGACTGTCTTGATACGGTAGCGGCGGTAGTTCTGGTTGTCGGGCTGGCCGTCTTTGAAGCGCACCATCGAGGCGACGCTGTAAGTGTTGGAGATGTTGGAGATGTCGAAGCACTCCATGATCAGCGGTGGGGTTTCCATGCGCAGTGCCTCCTGCAGTTCCTGCACGTCCTCGAGCGGCTTGATGTTGGCGCCGCGCTTGTTGTTCGGCAGGCCGCGCCCGCGGGTGAAGCTGCGCATCGGGCCGAGCGTCTTCTTCAGGTTGTCGAGCATGTCGCGGTAGCGGGCGGCCTTCTCGAAATCGAGCCGCTCGCTCGCCTCGATCATCTGCGTCTCGATCTCGGCGAGGTGTTCTTTGGAATTACCATCGAGGAAGGCGCAGGCCTGTTCGACGCGCTCTTTGTACTGCGCCTCATCGACCTCGCCGATGCATGGGGCGGAGCAATTACGGATGACGTCGTCGTTGCAGTGCTTGTAGTTGTGCTCGCCGGGCACCGCTGGGCGACAGGTGCGCAAGCCGAAGGTCCGGTTGATGAACTCGAGGGTCATGCGCACGGCGCTGGAGTGCGGGAATGGTCCGAAGTACTTCGCACCGTCCTCTTTCTTCATCCGCACCAGCTGGAAGCGCGGGAAGCGTTCGGCGAGGTGGACTTTTAAGAGCAGGAAGCGTTTGTCGTCGCGGAAGCTGACGTTGTATTTCGGACGGAACTCCTTGATGAGTTTCCCCTCCAGCAGGAGCGACTCCGGTTCGTTGCGGACGACGTGGATGTCGAAGTCCCAGATGCTCTGGATGAGCGCACGCGTCTTGAGGTCGGCGGTGCGCTTGCGCGAGGGCATGAAGTAGCTGCTGAGCCGCTTGCGCAGGTCGCGCGCCTTGCCGACGTAGATGACGCGGTCGAGCCGATCGCGCATCAGGTAGACGCCCGGCTTGTGTGGGACGTCGCGCAGCTTTGCCTGGAAATCGGCGCGTTGCTTCTGTGGGTTGGGCGGCATTGCCAGAACCCTACGCGCAGAACTCGTGCTTGGACAAGTGCGTGTCGAAAAGCTAACGGCCGACCCACGCGAGGCTGGGTCGGCTGCTCTGAGAGTTGGTCTGCGTGAAGTGCCTAGCGGCCACGCCTCCGCTGTGGCCACCTTCGGCTGCTGGAGATGCTGCCGGCGCGACGATTGCCGCTGCGGGAGCGTTCCCGGTGACCTCGGGTGCTGAAGCTGGACTGTTGACGCGGAGGTTGATCAGGTGCCACTATCGAGGTGCGAATCTTCTTATTCGTCTCAATTCTCCCCCAACTATGATTTCGACACTGAGTTTTCCGGCTGTCCGCGCGCTCGTGCGGGTTCTTATTGTAATCGGCCTCTCGATTTCCACTCGGGCTGCAGACCTGATCACCTATTACGATTTCAATGGGCAATCGGCCGATCAGTCGGGCAACGGGGTAGATGCCACGCTCAACGGTGGGGCTCTAATCTCTGGCGATAGCTTGGGGTTCAGTTCGACCATTGGCGACCGGGCGCTCGATGTCGGCGTTTCCGGGGGCGGCGAGCGTGCCGATGCGAGTGGGGTGGATTTTTCGCTGGCGACGACCAACGATGCGATGGCGGTGAGCTTCTGGCAGTTCAATACCGGGAATGGTGGTGGCGCCAATTTCTCCTCGACGCCGTTCGGCCTCGTCAGTTCCAGCGGGGGCGGCGGGCGCGGTTTCCAGGCGCACGTGCCGTGGGGTGACGGGAGTCTCTACTTCGATCATGGGGGGGCGTGCTGTGGGGCGGCCAACCGTCGCGACATCGGCGTCGGTACGACTCTGCTCAACCAATGGAAGCATATCGTGCTCCAGGTCGGTGGTGGGAAAAAACAGATCTGGATCGACGGCATGATGCTCGACGAGCAGGCGGTGGGGGCTGCGGCGATCCCGACGATGAGCGGGCAGTTGATGATCGGTGCCGAGCCGGCCGGGACGAACAATGGATTCGGTGGTCGCATCGACGAGTTTGCGGTGTGGGCGACGTTTCTGACTCCGGCGGAGATCGCGACCTTGGCTGGTGGGGCATCGGCGCTGGAACTGACTGACGTGAATACTGACCTGCCAGCCGTGAGCGTCTCGCCGGCGACGGCGGTGACCGCAGGCGGGGCGACGCTGAACGGTGAGGTGACCGACATCGGCATCGGCGCGCCAGGCGTGACGATCTTCTACGGCGGGGCAGACGGCGGTCAAGAGGCCGGCGCGTGGGATGCATCGGTGCCATTGCCGGGGAGCTATGCGGGAAGTTTTTCTGGCAATGTCAGTGGTCTTACGCCAGCGATGACCTACCTGTTCACGGCGCGTGCGACCAATAGCGCGGGCGAGCGCTGGGCGGGTGAAACAGAGACATTTACGACGCTGCCGCTGGCCCCGGCAGTGCAAAATCTCGTGGCTAGCGATGTCGAGGCGAGTTCGGCGACGGTCGGCGCGGAGGTGACGGTGACAGGGGGCGAAACTCCGGCGGTGACGATTTACTATGGCACAGTCGACGCGGCGACCACTCCCGGCGCTTGGCAGGCTAGCGTCTCGCTCGGGCTTGTCGCGACGACTGCGACTGCTTCGCTGGGCGGACTGATGGATGGGGCGATGTATTACTACCGTGCGTTTGCCAGCAATTCGGGAGGTGGTGCATGGGCGGGTGCGACGGCGACTTTTTCCACTCCGATCGCCATTCCAGCCACGCTGGTCAACCGCAGCTCCACGGACATCACTGGTTCGAGTGCCCGCCTGCGCGGTACTGTAACAGATACGGGTAGCGACACCCCGGCATTGACGTTCTATTTCGGCACGGTTGACGGTGGCACCGACGTCGCGGCGTGGGAGCGCAGCGCCAGTGCGGGGATAGACGGCGGAGATTTTTCCAAAAACGTCACGCAGCTGATACCGGAAACATCGTATTTTTCCCGTGTCCGCGCGGTGAATAGTGCAGGAACCAGTTGGGCTCCAAGCAGCGAGGTTTTCACCACGAATGCCGCGGCTGCCCTAGGGGTTGTCATCAATGAGGTGCACTACGATGCCGCACCGAAGACCGAGCGTGCCGAGTTCGTCGAATTGTTCAATGCTGGCGACGTGGCGGTCGATCTGTCCGCCTGGCAGCTCGAAGGGGTGGGGGGCTACATTTTTCCAAATAGCACGACACTCTCGGCTGGGGCGTTCTTGGTTGTAGCGGAAGACGTGGCAACCATGCTGTCGAAATTTGGTGTCACCACGACACACGAATACGCTGGCAAGCTCAGCGTTGGCGGTGATGACTTGCGGTTGCTCGACGCTGGTGGTCTCGAGATCGATCGCGTCAACTACAGTGCCGGGTTCCCGTGGCCGACCGCCGCGCGCGGTGGTGGTTCGTCGATGGAGCTGATCCACCCAGCGCTCGACAATGATCTCGGCTCGTCCTGGCGCAGCGCCGGCGCGGCACCGGCCGATGTGGTGCAGACTTTTCTTCCGGCCGGATCCACCTGGAGCTACCGGAAGGGGGCGAGTGAGGCCTCGGCTCCAATCTCTGCCTGGCGTGACCTATCGTTCACCGAGGATGTGAGCTGGAGTCGTGCGCTGGCTCCGATCGGTTACGGGGATGGTGACGACGTGACCCAGATCAATGACATGCGGGATAATTACACCACCGTTTATCTGCGCAAAACTTTCGAGGTCGTCGCGGGCGAGATCCCCGCGAGTCTGTTGGTGCGCGTGTATGTCGACGATGGTGCGATCGTGTGGATCAACGGCATCGAGGTTGCGCGTGTCTCGGTTAGTCCGGGAGAGAAAAACTATGACGACCTCGGCACCAATCACGAGGCCGCGTGGGAAGAAGTCCTGGTTAATAACGTCAGCAATGTCCTTGTCGGTGGAACGAATGTCGTCGCTGTACACGGCCTCAACGCGACCGCAAATAGCAGCGATTTTTCCATCGACGTCGAACTCAAGACGCCCGACTCTAGCAACTTCTCCGGGGATCCGACGCCGGCCGCCACCAACAGTACCGCGGCGCTGAATGCCAGCGCCGCGCCTCCCGCGATCCGCCAGGTCGATCACTCGCCGAAATTGCCTGGCGGGGGCGAGAGCGTTGCCATCACCGCCAAGGTCACCGATCCAGATGGCGTCGGCACGGTCACGCTCAGCTACCAGATTGTCGATCCGGGCAGCTACATTCGCAAGGGCGACGCTGCGTTCGAGACGAGCTGGGTGGACGTCCCGATGGTCGATGATGGCACCTCGGGAGACGCCTTGCCCGCCGATTCGATCTTCACCACCACGATGCCGCCGAGCCTTCAGATCCACCGCCGCTTGGTGCGATACCGTATCACCGTCGAGGACACGCTTGGCAGCAAGATTAGAGTTCCGTTCGCAGACGACGAGGCACCGAATTTTGCCTATTTCATCTACGATGGCGTACCCGCCTGGACCGGAGCCAAGCAACCTGGCACCACTGCGGCGCAGATCGTCCCAACCGGAGTGATGGCGGATCAACTGCCAGTTTACCAGCTAGTCGCGGACAGCGGTGATGTGACCAACAGCCAGTACAGCGGGGGCTCCGACGGGGTGCGGATGTGGGGCACGATGATCTACGGTGGCGAGGTCTACGATCACATCCAGTTCTACAACCGCGGCGAGGCGTCGACCTACGTCAGCGGCAAGAACAAGTGGCGCTTCAAGTTCAACCGGGCACGTGATTTCGAGGCGCGCGACATCTACGGCAAACGCTACTCGACGACGTGGAAGACCTTGAATTTTAATTCCTGCGCCTCCCCGTGGCTCGGTTCCCAACGTGGGTCTGCCGGGGTCAACGAGGCCGTGCCGCACCGCCTCTACCAGCTGGCCGGGGTGGCGAGCTCGAATACGCACTGGGTGCATTTTCGGGTCGTCGATGGCGTTGATGAAGCGCCAGCCGACCAATACACCGGTGATCTCTGGGGGCTCTACCATGCGATCGAACATCCCGACGGGCGGTTTCTCGACGAGCGTAGCTTGGAGGACGGCAACGTTTACAAAATCGAGGGGGGCAACGGCGACAAGAAGAACCAGGGGTCTACTCAGGTAGCGGACTCGTCCGACTGGAATAGCTTCTGGGGGGCGAGCGCGAACTTGAACTCCGTCGGCTGGTGGCGCGACCAGTTCCACCTCGAGAGCTACTACGGCTTCCGCGCGATCAATCGAGCTGCTGGAAACGTCGACCTGCGCGACACCCACAACTACTACTTCTACCACGAGCCAATCGCTGACCAGTGGCGCGTGATGCCTTGGGATTTGGACATGATCTATGCGCCGGTCAAGCATGTCTGGAGTGGCGTCATCCGCGCCGACCGCTGCCTCGACCATGCCGAGATCCGCACCGAGTTCCGCAACCGTTGTCGCGAACTCGGAGATCTGTTGTTTTCTGACATCGATCGCCATGGTGGTCACGCCGCGCAGGTGGTCGAAGAGCTCTCACAGGTCGTCAACCCGACGGGCGAGGCGCTGACGATGGTTGATGTCGATGAGTTCATGTGGAGCTTCCACCCGCGCACCGGCGGCTCCCACCGAGGTCCTTGGTATCAACTTTCGGATCAGGAGAACGGGTTGCAGACCAACTACATTCGGACCATCCCGACCGCTGACCACGAGGGCTTCCAGCAGAGCCTCATCGACTACATGTACGAGGTCGACGCGACCCCTTTCGCTGTGAATGACCGAGATGAAGATGGTTACGGCTGGGGCTATCTCGCCCAGGAGGCTGAAGACAACGCCATCCCGGACACGCCGACGATCAGTTACAGTGGCGATGCTGGCTTCCCGGTAGATGGGCTGCGTTTTACTAGCAGCAGTTTTACGGATCCACAGGGAAATAGCACTTTTGCTTCGATGCAGTGGCGAATTGGTGAAATCGCCAACCCGATGGTCAGTGACTATGTCGCTGGCGAGCCTTGGGTCTACGAGATCGAGGAGCGTTGGTCCAGTGGCGAAATCGCGCCTTTCACTGCCGAGGTCTCGATCCCGGTGTCAGCGTTGCGGCCTGGAAAAACCTATCGCGCGCGGCTGCTGCACCTCGATGACAGCGGCCGTGCCAGCCACTGGTCGGCACCGATCGAATTCGTCGCGGGCGATCCAGATCCGATTCCGTATCGCGATTCCCTAGTGATCAGCGAGATCATGTATCATCCAGCTGCCGACGATTTACTTGAGTTTGTCGAGTTGCAAAATGTTAGCAGCGAGACGCTGGATCTCACCGGTGTGCGCTTCACCAAAGGGATCGATTTCGACTTTCCGGACGGCATGAGCATCGACCCCGGTGCCTACCTGTTAGTCGTGGCTGACGTGGCCGCGTTCGAGGCGGCATACGGTGCAGGCCTACCGATCGCTGGACAATGGCAAGCCGGCGACAAGCTGAGCAACAGCG
>JBLHKE010000132.1:0-13385 GCA_047619485.1 Verrucomicrobiales bacterium
CTGCCGGAGTCGGTGAGTTTCGCTGCAGCGGCATCCCTCGGTTGCCGATTCGCCACCGCCTACCGCGCGCTCGCCCATGCCGATCAGGCCAACCTGCAACCCGGGGAACACGTTGCAATCTTTGGCTGCGGAGGGGTCGGTCTCTCTGCCGTGATGATCGCCAGAGCACTCGGAGCAGAGGTGACCGCCATCGACATCCGCGATTCAGCTCTCCAGAGCGCGGCCGATCTCGGAGCAACCCCGTGCCACTTCGATGCGATCGACCATCTGCGCGCAGACGTGACGGTCGACGCCCTAGGAAAAACGGAAACCTGCCTAGCCGCCATCAACTCACTCAAGCCGCGCGGCCGCCATGTGCAGGTCGGGTTGATGCTCGCGGAAGACGCCGTCCCGCCCATTCCAATCGGTGCCATCATCGCCAAGGAATTGAAACTCATCGGCAGCCACGGCATGGGTGCAGCGGGCTACCCCGAGCTGTTGCGCCACGTCGCCAGCGGCAAACTCAGGCCTGACAAACTCATCGCCCGCGCCATCTCGCTCGACCAACTCCCTGACGCGCTCGAGCAGATGGGGGTGTTCCAGACCGAACCAGGCTTGACCATCGTTGAACGATTTTAGACCAAAGCCGATAGGATAGGCCTGATCGTCAACGACAACGCCCTCTCCCCTGCCCAGCGCAGTTCATCAAAGGACGCGTAACCGATACTTGAAAAAAGTCTCACGCAAAGACCCAGAGTTTTCCGAAACCTAATTCACTGCGCCTCTGCATCTCTGCGTGAGGCACTTCAACTGGTTGAGCAAAAAAACTCGCCCACAACTTACCATCTGCCTAATTTACCACATGGCATGTCTCAATCCCCTACAAACTCTCGCACTGATCGATGCCGCCGTCCTTAGACAATCCCATTCTGCGGATGCCGTAATCTGACCTTAGCAATTCATGAAATCGATTCACCTCACGATCTACCTCCTCCTCAGCATCACGTTAGCGAACGCCCGCGAGTGGTCACCTAAGACCATTCCCGAATCGATCGACCGCCCGTATCGCTGCGCGGTTCCGATCCGCACCGGACCGTTCGAACTGCACTCGATTCTGGCACTCGAAACGATTGATGGCACGGCGGCCTCAATCCGATTCGGCGATGGATTCAATTTCGGTTTCGACGCGAGGACCGGTGGATTCTTCATCGAGGGACACCGGGTCACCGACACAGATAAGAACGCACTGGTCACCACCGAACTCGAGCCGCGCAAAGATTTCCAGTTCACTGCCACTCGAGATTCAAAAGGCACCACCGAATTTAAAGTCGACGGAAAAACAGTCCTCCGCAGTAGATCTCTCAAAGGCGCCCCTCTCGATATCACCTTCCGCCCGCATCGCAACACGATGCATCTCGAGTCGATCACCATCAGCGGCGATCTCGGCGATCCACCTCCACCGATCAAAGTCACTCCCCTGCAGATCCCACTGCTACTCGGAGCCGAATCGCCGCTGCTATCGATCGAACTCAACCTCGATGAACCACTTGTGATCAAACAGATTCTCGCCACTTCCCCACAGCTAGAAAAGATCAGCTTCGACTACGATAGCGTTGCCCAAAAACTCCGGGTTCTAGGTGAACTTCCGCCGAGCCACGATCTGCGATCGCCCATCGTGCTCGATTTCCAAGCCATCGAGTTCACCAACGGTAAAAAGCTCCTGAATCCGTCCACACACACCTTCCGTGCCGCCTACCCGATTCATCGCGAGGGCGAGAGCGACTGCCACACGACGCGTATCCCCGCGATTGCGAGAACCAACGCCGGCACGCTGCTTGGCGTTTACGACATGCGCTACAACAGCGCGAAAGACCTGCAGGAGCACATGGACGTCGGCCTGTCGCGCTCCACCGATGGCGGCCAGACCTGGGAAAAGATGCGACCGATCATGGACATGGGAGAATTTGGCGGTAAACCACAAAAGGAGAATGGCTGCTCCGATCCGAACATCCTCATCGATCCTAACACGGGCAGAATTTTCGTCTCGGCGGTCTGGACGCACGGCAAACCCGGCACCCACCAGTGGGTAGGCAAAGGATCAGAACCCGGGCACGACATCCACAAGAGCAGCCAGTTCATGATGGTCGTTTCTGATGACGACGGCAGAACTTGGAGCGAACCCGAGAACTGGACCGAGCGCCTCAAAAAGGAGGAATGGCATCTTTTCGCCCCCGCCCCAGGCAACGGCATCGTCTTAAAAGACGGCACCCTCGTCCTGCCAACCCAAGGTCGCGATGCCAATGGGCTCCCCTTCTCCAACATCAGCTGGAGCAATGACGGCGGGCGAACCTGGATCGTCAGCGAACCCGCACGCCACAACACAACCGAATGCGCGGTCGTCCAGCTAGCGGATGGCAGCCTGATGCTCAACATGCGCGACAACCGCAACCGCACAGACAAGTCCGACACCAACGGCCGCGCCGTGGCAATCACCCGCGACCTCGGCCAGACCTGGGAGAAACACCCGGGCGATCACAGAGCGCTCCCCGAGCCGACCTGCATGGCATCGCTGATTTCCGCAGACCAGTTCCTGTTCTTCTCCAATCCTCACAACAAACACCAACGCAGCCACATCACCATTCAGGCAAGCCTTGATCAGGGCGAATCCTGGCCAGAAAAACACCACGTCCTCCTCGACGCCGGTAAAAGCCGAGGCTACTCCAGCCTCGTGATGATCAATAGCGAGACCGTTGGCATCCTCTACGAATCCAGTCGCGCAAATTTAGTTTTTCAGAAAATATCATTCCAAAACCTTTTACTACCAACCAAATACAACTGATTTTACGTTATTTACAGCATTGGAGTTTTGCGGTAATAATCTCGCCAAATCACTACAATTCAGGCAATCTCGATTTCTCCTGATCTTCGACAGACCATCCTATTCATGAAAAAAATCATCTTCCCTCTCGCCTTTGCCGTCTCACTCACAGCTTCCGCCAATGCGGCAGTAGTCACGAGTGGCTTCGTCCAGAACACGGAAGCCAACTGGTCCCACGTCGCGGGCGCCGTCGCCAGCGGTTCTACCGAAAATGTGCCCTCTTCACGCGCAATCGATGGCAACTACAGCGGTGTCTGGGGCAATGGTTCAGTAACCCACACAGCTGACAACGGCGACGCCGGCTCCTGGTGGCAGGTCGACTTGGGCGCCGCGCGTCCGATCACTGATATCGCGTTGTTCAACCGCACCGACTGCTGTGGCGGCCGTCTGGCTAACTTCTCCGTCCTCGCAAGCAACGACTCGACCTTCACCACAGCGCACATTTACGATTCAGGCAATCAGGGAGCGGTTGGCGTGAGTGCCGGTTTCACCGGGATCGGAGCTACCGCCCGCTATGTCCGTGTCCAACGCAATTCCCTCGCCCCCGGCGCTGGCGGAAGCGTTATTTCACTAGCAGAGGTGGATGTCATCGGAGCGGCGCTATTCAACTACAGCAACCTCGCCATTGGAAGTGCCGCGAGCCAATCAACAACCCTTTCCAACTCAGCCAATCCAACCGCTGACAAAGCAATTGATGGGAACCTCGCCACCGCTTTTGGAGACGGTTCTACAACCCACACCGCCGGCTCGGGAGGAGCCCCCGTCTTCTGGGAGACAAGTCTAACCTCGGCCTCTAGCATCAACGAAATCTCACTCTACAACCGGGGCGATTGCTGCCCAGAGCGACTCAGCAACTTCCGAGTCTCCATTTTTGACGGTGCGACGGAGGTCTGGGGCGAGAACTACTTTGAAGGTACTGGCAACGTCGGCAATGGCATCTTCAGCATCCAGGAAGACACTGGCGGCTTCTTCGGCACTGGCGATCGTGTGCGGATCGAACTCATCGGTGGCTTGAACAACGCGCCGAACGACACCCTCTCACTTCGTGAAGTCGAAATTTACGGGGTCGCTGTCCCGGAGCCGAGCACGGGTCTATTGGGTCTCGCAGGACTCGCGCTCCTCCTGCGCCGCTGCCGTCGCTAGATCGCATACTCCGCATCCGCAGCATCCCGGTTCCGGTCGCCACCAAGGGCGATACCACCGGCGATATGCCACGCGCGCTCGAAGCCAAGTCGCCTCAGGACCTCCGCAGCTTTGCCACTGCGAGTCCCGCTACGGCAGACGAAGATGATCTCTCTATCCTCCTCGCGCTCGCGCAGGCGACCCGAGAGGAAGTTGGTAAAGTGGCTGAGGGGAACGTTCGATGGTGGCGCCTTGAGCCCAAGCCCTGACCAGTCGCGCACGAATTGAAACTCCTGAGGCTCACGCACATCAACAACCAGCGCACCAGCATGCTCCGCGAAAAAACTTGGCAACTCGCCTGGTAGCACGTCAATCGATGACGACGCGACTTTGCGTGAACAGATCATCCCACAGACCAGCTCGGAGTTGGTATCGTCCTGGATCCCCGAATCGAGGCGCTTCTTCTCCGCGGCGTATTCGTCGTAGCCGATCGGAACCATCAAATCGAGAATCTGTGCGAGGAACGGGTTGCCCGCTATCTCCGCTTCGATGGTCGTGGTGAAATCATTGTCGTAGTCGTGCGTCGGACAGATCACGGTCGTAGGCGAAATGATTTTCGGTAAGCGCTGGAGGGACTCCAGCATCGCAGCTTCTGAGCTGGCAGAAAAATCTGTGCGCCCGATCCCACCGATCAACAAGGTATCGCCCGTAAAAGCAAACTGCACCGCCCCGTCTGTGAGGGTGCCATCGACTGCCTCCCCAAGCAGAAAACACCGGCCAATCACCGTGTGCCCAGGCAAATTTGACTGCGCGATGATGATCGTCTTCCCGATCTGGAAGTACTCAGCCTCCTGCCCATCTGAAAGCATGACCATCCCGTCCGCAGACTGCGGCCAGCCGAGCAAGTCGTCCGTGTGCGCCCCCGGGGCAAGACAGTCCGAGAGCCGCTCCAGCATCTGTTTGCGTGGTGATTCGTGATCGACGTGATTGTGCGTGTCGAGGACAGCAAGCACAGTCGCGTTCTGACAGCGGATCAAGCTTTCGATCCGATCGGAGAGTTCTTCAAACGGATCGATGATCACACATTCGCGTGATTCGGCATCGATGTAGATCCAGGTGCACATCGAGCCCTTCTTCAATTGAAGGACGCCGTCAAGTGCGCCCCGAGTCTCTAGCCCGCGGTCATCAGAAACAATCAGGCAAGCAGCACGCAATGCAGCCCCTGCCTCTTGGATCCGAGTGCAGGCATTCTCGATCTCGCGCGGCGTCGTCGCCGGACCGAACGACAGCCGGATCGCCCCCTCGCTGCGCGCTTTTGAAAATCCCATCTCGTCGAGCACATAGGAACCGCGCAGGGCCGACCCGCAGGCGGAACCAGAACTGACGCGAATGTCGGCCGCGTCGAATAGATCCATCAGCTCCTTGCTGGTGAAACCTCGCACGGAGAAATTCAGCGTCGTCGGCACCGTCTTTGAAAGCGGCGCGTTAAAAACAACATCGGGCAGCGCGGCTTCCAGGCTCTCCACCAGTTGGTCGCGATACTTCACCAGCGTCTCAGCCGACTGGAAGGTCGGATCATCAGCGTCGGCGAGCAATCGGAACACCTCAGCCAGAGCCGCGACACCAGGTAGATTCTCGGTTCCGCCACGCGCGCCACTCTCCTGTCCCCCACCAGCGAAAAGCGGCACCAATGGTGAACCATCACGCACATAGAGCATCCCGATCCCCTTCGGCGCGTAGAGCTTGTGACCGCTGCACGGTGCATAATCAATCGTCGTCCGCGACAGATCCAACTCGAGTTTGGCGACAGCTTGCACGTAATCGACCATCCACGGAACGCCCTCGCTCCCACTCCGGATCACGTCCTCGATTCGCGGGATGTCGTGCACGACGCCGGTCTCGTTATTGACCGCCATGGTGCAGACCATCGCCGCGCGGCCGATGTGCTCGCGTAGAAAATCGAATTCGAGTTGCCCGTCGGAATCGACTGGGATCTTGAGCACTTCGGCACCAAGATTGAGGATCTGGTTCCAGTGGCGCAGCGCCTCGGGCACCGCCTTGTGCTCAGTCGCAGCGTAGAGCAAAGCCTTCCCATCGAGGCTACCGGCACAGTGATCGTTCTTCCCTACGAGCGATGAGAAAACCGCTGTCTGAATCGCCTCCGTAGCGCCGCTGGTGAAAATGATCCGCCCGTCACCACCTCCGATCGCCTCCTTGGCAAGCTTTCGTGCGGTCTCTAAAATCGATCGGGCGCGCAAGCCGGTGATGTGTGCGCTGCTCGGGTTGCCGAACAGCTCCTCCATCGCATCCTTCGCCGCCGCCGCGACTGTCGGCAACACTCGAGTGGTCGCGTTCGCATCTAGATAGATCTCATTGGTCGCAGCAGGCATGAGACGAGTATGCGTTGAACCGCCCCCGGAAACCAAGGTTAGAATCGAACCGCCGTAACTTCATGCTCGGACATCGTGCTTAGGCATTGCGCTTCGATTTTTAAATCGAAGTTACGGCATCGCCTGCGGCGACTGGGATTTCGAGCAAAATCGATCTCATCACAGCAGTTCCACGACACAAATCGCGATCCCTGTCAGCAGGACGAGCCAGCCAAACCCAACCTTTAACCGTTTGGCCGGCACCTTGCTACCGCACCAGACTCCAATCCCAATACCCACGCACGACACCGCAGCAAAGCCCAACAAGAATCGCCACTCGATCTCCTGCGAGCCACCGAGATCGCCACAGAAACCGACCAATGATTTGCATGCAATCACGAACAGAGATGTCCCGACAGCCCGCCGCATCGGTAGTCGTAAAAAATGCACCAGGGCCGGCACAATCAGAAAACCACCGCCCGCACCGACGAATCCAGTCACCGCCCCGACGACTAGCCCTTCGATGGTCACCAGCCACGCGCCCCCGAGCGTTGCTCCGACATCGTCCCCGTCCGTTACCCGTGCTCGCGCCGGCCGGATCATCGAGACCGCAGCCGCAATCATTACTACGGCGAGAACCACCAGCACGAAAGTCCCGCGTTCCAGACCGAGCAATTTCTCTGGCAAATTTGGAACGATCCACAGACGGACGGCGAACACGCTCACAACCGATGGCAATCCGAACACCAGCGCCGAACGGTAGTCGATCAGCCCCGCCCGCGCATAAGCGATCGCCCCGACGCCGGCGGTCGCCCCAACAACAAATAGCGAATACGCCGTCGAGAGCAAAGGGTCGACACCGAACAAGTAGACCAGGATCGGCACAGTTAAGATCGAGCCACCAGCGCCGATCATCCCTAAAGTGAGCCCCATTATCAGGGCGGCGAGGTATCCGTGCAGCATCGCGCCACCATCCACCCGGCCGCAACCGCGATCAAGTTCCGAAGCGTCGTGGAGACTTTCAGTCGCCGGCGTAAACACGACAAATCAATCCGTCCCCACAAGATCCCGCCCCAACGCCAGCGTCGTGAGTTGCAGTTGCATACAGACTAGGCGGCTGAGACCCACCACTACGCCATCAGCGCCGAAATCGGATTCCCAGCCACATCGGTCAGGCGAAACTCCCGCCCCTGGTAGGAATAGGTGAGCCGGCGGTGATCGAGCCCCATGAGGTGCAGGATCGTTGCATGGAGATCGTTCACGTGGACGGGATTCTCGGCAACACTAACACTGTAGTCATCCGTCGCGCCATAGGTGATCCCTGGCTTCACCCCTCCGCCAGCCATCCACATGGTGAAGCAACCCGGGTGGTGATCGCGACCGTAGGTCTGCTTGGTCAGCTTGCCTTGTGAGTAGACGGTTCGACCAAACTCCCCACCCCAGATCACCAGTGTATCCTCGAGCATCCCGCGCTGCTTCAGATCACTCAGCAAGCCGGCCGTAGCTCGATCGGTGTCGTTCGCCTGTTGCTGAATTTGCTTCGGCAGATTGCCGTGCTGATCCCACCCCTGGTGGAACAATTGGATAAATCGCACGCCACGCTCGGCCAAGCGACGCGCCATCAGGCAATTGTAGGCGTAGCTACCAGTCTTCTTCGCCTGCTGCCCGTAGAGGTTGAAGGTCTGCGCGGGTTCGTCGGAAAAATCTAGCAGGTCCGGCACCGAAGACTGCATCCGGTAAGCGAGCTCATACTGCGCGATGCGACCGCCGACTGCCGGATCGCCACTCGACTCCGCCTTCACCGCGTTCATCTGTTGCAATGAATCCAACATGCGGCGCCGCATCTCACGGCTGACGCCCGGGGGATCGTAGATGTCCAACACCGGATCGCCCTGATTGCGGAACTTCACCCCCTGATACTTGGCGGGCAGGAACCCGGCACCCCACAGCCGGTCGTAGAGCGGCTGGCCAGTCTTGCCACTGCCCCTCGAACTCATCGCAACGAAGGCCGGCAGATCTGCATTGTCGCTCCCCAGGCCGTAATGCATCCACGCGCCCATGCTCGGTCGCCCTGCAATCTGCGAGCCAGTCTGCAAAAATGTGATCGCCGGGTCGTGGTTGATCGCCTCGGTGTGCATCGATCGGATAATGCAAAGGTCGTCCGCATGCTGGGCTGTGTGCTTGAGCAATTCACTCATCCACGCCCCGCTCTCGCCGTGCTGAGAAAATTGAAACTGGCTCGGAGCGGTCGCAAATTTTGCCTGAGCGGAAGACATCTTCGTCTTGCGCTCATCCGGATAGACCGAGCGCGGTACCTCTTCGCCGAACCGTTTACGCAACTCGGGCTTGTGATCGAACAGGTCGAGCTGCGAGGGGCCTCCGCTCTGGAAGAGGTAAATGATACGCTTCGCCTTTGGGGTCGCGACCAGAGCTGGATGGATCGACTGCCCACCAAGCACCTCTGACTCGAGTAGCGAGCCTAGCGCAAGCGCACCGACACCGGCCCCACCATTGCGGAGAAAATAGCGTCTCGTCAAATCGAGCGGATCGTGTCGGTTCATCATTCGCGTGTCAGGGTTTCATCCAAGTTGAGAAGCGTCGAAGCGATCAAGGTGGTCGCGGCCAGTTCGATCGGGTCGAGCTTCGGGTCGCGCGGTTTGTCTCCGATCTCGAGCAACTCCACCGCCGAAGCGACATCGAACCCACTGCGGAACGCCTCATAGTCGGCCGAAAGCCTCACGATTTCCAAGCCACTCGCCGCCCGGCCGAGCAAGAGCTGGAACCCGAGATCGATACGTCCCGAAACCTCATCCGCGCCACGCACCATCTGCTCGGCCAGCATCCGGCTAGATTCGACAAATGCCACGTTGTTCATCAGCGTCAGTGCCTGCAGCGGTGTGTTCGTCCGGCTCTGGCGCATGGTGCAGACCTCACGATCGCCCGAGTTGAAGTTCATCATCGTCGGCGGTGGAATCGTCCGCCGCCAATACGTATACAGGCTACGCCGGTAGAGGTTATCGCCTTGGTCGCGCTTGTATTTGTTGTTCGAAATGGCACTCCAGATTTTCGGCGGCATGTAGGGTTTCGCCGGCGGCCCATAGTGCTTTTCAACCAACAGCCCACTGGCAGCGAGCGCCTGGTCACGGATCGTAAACGCCGGCAAGCGCAAGCGCGGCGCGCGTGCAAGCAGCCGATTCTCCGGATCGCGAGCGGCGAGTTCTGACGTCATTCTCGAATCCTGTTGGTAGGTGGCGCTCATCACGATCCGCTTGTGCATCGCCTTCACATCCCAGCCGCCTTCGACAAACTCGACCGCTAGATGATCGAGCAGTGCCTGGTGGCTGGGAGCGTCTCCCTGAGCACCAAAATTCTCGCTGGTGGCGACGATCCCACGACCAAACAACTGCTGCCAGGATCGATTCACCGCCACGCGCGCAGTGAGCGGGTTCAGCGGATGCACCGACCACCGCGCTAGGCCGAGGCGATTCTTAGCAAACCCCTCCGACCAGTCGGCAACCAGCCGCTCGGGCACTCCGGGTGCCAGTTTTTCGGATCTATCAGGATCGTTGTAGAGCCCACGTTTCAGCAGAAAGGTCTCACGCGGCTCCGCCATCTCCTGCATCACCATCACGGTTCCTTCATCACCCGGCACCGGACGGTGCAC
Organism: Verrucomicrobiales bacterium; assembly: GCA_047619485.1. Classification (GTDB taxonomy): domain Bacteria; phylum Verrucomicrobiota; class Verrucomicrobiia; order Verrucomicrobiales; family DEV007; genus JBLHKE01. Next base: position 10,013 of record JBLHKE010000132.1, read on the forward strand.
ACCACCACCAAAGTCCGGGCCTTTATTCTGCCACTGGATCGCCGCCGGCTCGATCGCCTGGTTCTTTTCTGGAGAGATGTCCGGGTAACCTTCCGGCACCTCAATGTAAGGCGGGCTGTTGCCGTTGTTCGGTCCCGTACCGAACTCCGGAACGCGGTTGAAGTAGGCGAACAGCCGGTAGTAGTCGCGCTGGGTGATCGGATCGAACTTGTGATCATGACAGCGCGCACACGAAATAGTAAGCCCGAGGAACACGGTGCTGAACGTGTCGACACGGTCTGCAACATACTCCGTCTGCCACTCCTCGGGGATCGATCCAGCCTCCGAGTTGATGCGATGGTTGCGAGAAAATCCCGTCGCGATCTGCTGGTGCAACGTCGCCCCCGGAAGCATGTCCCCCGCCAGCTGATGGGTGACAAACTGGTCATAGGGAAGGTTCTCGTTCAAGGCTCGCACCAGCCAGTCACGCCAAGCCCACTGGTAACGGTAGCGGTCGTTCTGGTAGCCATCGGTGTCCGCGTAGCGCGAGGCTTCCAACCACGACGACGCCATATGCTCGCCATAGCGCGGCGAGGCGATGAACCGATCGACGAGTTTCTCGTAACAGTCGGCCGATTCGTCACCGACGAATGCCTCCACCTCCTCAGGGCTCGGTGGCAAGCCGGTGAGATCGAGACTGACCCGCCGGATCAACGTGGCGCGCCCCGCTCGTGGAGAGGCTTGCAGCCCTTCGCGCGTCAGCGTTTGCCGGATCAGGTAGTCGATCGCATTTTCCCCAGACGGCACCTCAGCGACCAAGGGAGGAGTGAACGCCCAGTGTCTCTCGTATTCAGCCCCGGTTTCGATCCACGCACGAAGCACCTCGATCTCCTTCGCGGTGATCTCCTTGTGGGTATCAGGCGGCGGCATGATCTCATCCGGATCCCGGTGCCCGATCCTTGCGATCAGCTCGCTCTTGTCCGGCTCCCCTGGCTCGATCACCTGCAGCGCAGATTCGCGCTGATCCAGGCGGAGCTTCGCTTTGCGCGCCTTCTCATCGGGACCGTGACAGGCAAAACACTTGTTCGAAAGGATCGGGCGGACGTCCCGATTGAAACCCACCTCCCCGGCGCGCGCCAAGGCAGGAAAAGCGAGAAGCAGTAAAAACGGAATCAGACGTGACATGAGTTTTAAAAAAAGAACGCCCGCACAGGCGAGAATCTGATCCTCTATCTATAATGAAGAACGAACAATCCAAATCGTAGAATCCCCATATCTTTTGCTCTGCAGTTTGAGGCAATCGATGAATCTCAAAACCGCGCAAGCCGTCGAAACCAACAGCATTCCTCGGCGCCACACAATCTTCACCATTGCCGCCGTCTTTTTCGGCATCGAGTGACTCCCCCGACTAGCAGAAGCACAAACCGTGAATATCGACGATCGTCTACTGCTCACGCTGGGCTGGCGGCACGCTGACAGGATGGCGCTCGCGCTTCCATCGGAGGAAGTTCCAGTCCGTCGAAGGCTTGAGATAGTCCCAGACAAAGCTCCTCGCCCCCCTGTAGTTCGTCCCGATCGCATCCTCCTGCATCGTGCCGAAGCGCTCGACATTCTCAAGCGCAATCCACGGATCGGCGATGATCGGATCAGCCTGCCAGGCCGCTAGCGCCGCGATGAGTCGTTGCTTGGTTTTGGCCATCGCTGGGTCTTCGACCAGGTTGTTCCACTCATACGGGTCGGCGTCGAGATCGTAAAGTTCGTAGCGCGGCGGGTTCAGATAGCGGGCGTAGGCATCTTTGACGTGCTGCGGAGTCGCAGCGGAATCGATTTCAGGCTGGCTCGTCCCAGCCGAGAAGTGGCTTTTCCCACCGAGATACGCAACTGCGCAACGGTTAGGAAGCCCCTTCAACACATCGGACATCGATGCGTCCTTGAACGGGCTGGAAATCAATTTAAACCGCCGGTCGCGCGCCGAGAGCTGGATGTAGTTCAAACTCGGCGCGGATCCAGTCGCATGGGCAAAAATATATTGGCGCCATGGCAACCGCTTGCCCTCAAGCAACGGTTGGAGAGCACGGCCAGAGCACAGGGTCGGAACAGCCACCCCCGCAGCCTTTAGCATCGTCGGCATGATGTCGGTGGTGCTGGTGAGCTCTGTGCGTGGATTGAATTCGCCGGGCAGATCGGCCGTAGCACCAGGCCAACGAACAATCATCGGTACGCGCAAGCCGGCCTCATAAACGCTGGTCTTCCCCCGGCTAAATTGCGCCCCGTGGTCACCGATGTAGATCACCAGCGTGTCGTCACGCAGCCCTGTCGCATCGAGATCCGCTAGCACCATCGCTATGCCATCGTCGAGTCGCCGCAGGCAGTTGTAGTAGCCCGCGGTCTGGTCACGCAGGCGGTCGGAGGTGGTGCCGACCCACGGGATCGTCGTGACATCATCGCCACTGACCGGATTCTTCGGCAGGGTGTCGGCGTCGCCAGTGTCGCCTGTCGGCGCGAGGTGGTGCATCGGCAGGTGGGCATCTGGGTAATTAATCGTGAGTAGGAATGGATTATCCACATCTGCCTCATCGTAGTCACCAATGATGAATTTTTTCGCCTGTGTAGCGTAGTTGCGCATGTTGCGACCGGACTGGCCAAAGTTCGCACCACTGATCGCGCGGAAGTCGACGTGACTGCTAACCGCACTACCGGGGTTGATGTGCAGCTTACCGATCAAGCCGGTGCGGTAGCCAGCCTCCTGCAGTAACTTGTAAAATGTCGGGTAGGCTTCGTGCATCGCGAACTTGTGCGTCGCGAGCCCCTCGTGACCGTTCTGCGCAACGTGGGTGCCGGTGTAGAAACACGCACGTGACGGGCTGCAGACCGAATAGGGCACGAAGGCGTTTTGGAACATCACCCCATCGCGTGCAAGTTGGTCGAGGGTCGGGCTTAGATCATGGGCGAGCGCATTGGGATCGCCGTAGCAACCCAGTTCAGGACCGTTGTCCTCTGAGACGATAAAGAGGATATTGGGACGCTTGTTAGCTGCAGATGCAGACAAGCTACAGATCAGGGTGAGGAGTAGGGAGAAACGGAACATTTTCGGAACGATAGGCGCGTGGGAACCTGCCGGTCAACTGGTCTGGTGTTACATCCGCTAACTGCGAGCAAGGACGTCCCACCAATTGGCGTTAACCTAATCGATGCTTCCGCGACGTCGCGCTTCTGATCCCCAACTACAGAAACGGACGAAAGACTTAGGTGCCGCAGGTAATGGCGTAACTTCGATTTGCAATCGAAGCCCAGTGCCTAAGCCGCTCAGCACGCCGGCTCCGATTGCAAATCACAGTCATCCCGTAGCCACCGTTTCCAGTTCCTTCCGTCGCTGTAGCCGAGGAAACTGCGG